>USKL01000008.1 GCA_900555225.1 uncultured Collinsella sp. | reverse complement strand
AGCTGCGCCTGCCGCATCCGCTGATCGGCGAGCGCGATTTTGTGCTGGTGCCGCTCGAGGACCTGATGCACGACCCGGCGCGGTTCTTCCGCTACAACGGCGTCGAGGTCAAGGAGCCCGAGGACCGCGTGGGCCATATCGTGGGCGAATTGGGGCGTATGTAGATGATTGAGATGAACGCTGTAGCCGCCGGTACCGAGCTTGACGCCGCGCGCGATGCGGGCCGCGAGGGTGCGTCCGCGGGCTGGTGCGCGTGGAACGCGGGCGATGCATCGCTGACGTTTTCGCTGGTCGTGCGTCCGGACGTGAACATGCACGCCTTCCACGGCCTGCCGTTTGTGGCCGCGATGGGCATGATGGACGCACTCGCGGGCACGGCTTCGACGCCGGGGTTGGGCCTTGCCGGTAAGGTGGGTATTCAGTGGCCGAGCGATATCGTGTGCGGTGCGCCCGCGTTCGAGACGTCGTTCGCGCGTGCCGCCGTCAACGGCGGTGCCGGTGCCGCGGGCATGTTCGGCGCCGTGACGGTGGATATTGAGCGTTCGGCGCTGAGCGAGCTTGGTGTGGACGTGGCTGACGAAGTGCTGGTCGAGGCGCTCGCCGCCGCCGTGCTGACCCGTGTGGACACCTGGGCGGTTGTTGCCAACACGCCGCAAGGCGCCGCAGGGCCGCTGGCTCCCGTGCTGGGCGAGTATTTCGACATGGTGCCGCTGCTCGGTCGCCAAGTTGCGGCGGTGTCGCCCAACGGCTTGCCGCTTGCGGTCGGTGTGTTTGCGGGCCTGGACATCTGGGGTCGCGCGACCATCAAGACCGATGCCGGCGAGCAAGAGTTTCCGCCCGAGGCCGTACGGATTCGCGGTCTGTAACGCAGGGCACCAGAGCTCAAAGACAACGATGACAACGAAGCCCTCTTCGGCCTGTGCCGGGGAGGGCTTTGCGTGACTGCGGGGTAGCACCTCGGACCTATTCCTCAAAACTGAAAATTTTTCGATTTTGAGGAATAGGCTTGGCGAGCATTTGCGGGGACTGTGGCATCGGGCGTGCTTGACTTAAGCTCCTGCTCTATCCCAGCTCCTGCATGCGGCGGTAGATTTCGCAGATACCCTTGATGGTGAGCTGTCCGTCGACCACGTCGAAGGCATCGGTCGAATCGGCGACGATGCTGGCGAGACCGCCCGTGGCGATAACGGTGGCATCCTCGCGGCCCAGCTCGCGCTTCATGCGCGCGACCAGGCCCTCGGCCATGGCGGCGGCGCCCGTCACGGCGCCCACCTTGATGCACTCCTCGGTATCGCGGCCGATGGCATGCTCGGGCGCCTCGAGCGGCACGCTGGCGAGCTTGGCGGCTCGGGCGGCGAGCGCGTCCATCGAAATGCGGATGCCCGGCGCAATCGCTCCACCAATGTAATAACCGTCCTCATCGATGACGTCGATATTGGTCGCGGTGCCAAAGTCCACCACGATCGCCGGCGCGCCGTAGAAGGTCTCGGCAGCGACGGCGTTGGCGATGCGGTCGGCACCAACGGCCTGGGGGCGCGCCGCCCGCAGCTTGGTTACGGCGGCCGTCTGCGGCCCGATGACGATGGCGTCCGCGGCAATGCGGTCGGCCACGGCGTGCCACTCGCGCGAGAGCTGCGGCACCACGCCCGCAAAGGCGATCGCGTCGACCGCGTCGAGCGAAAGGCCGTACATCTTAAAGAAACCCATCAGGCGCACATGGATCTCGTCGGCGGTATAAGAGCGGTCGGTGGGCATGCGCCACGACTGCACCAGCTCGTCTCCGTCAAACAGGCCCATGGCCGTCTGCGTATTTCCCATATCGATAGCGAGCAGCATGTCTACTCCCGGTGTTGGCATAAAAGGACGCGCACCATTGTATACGTGCCGTCGACGGCGCTCGGCTGCGATTCGTTTACGGTGATAGGGGCTGAGGGGTTTTAAATATGAAGGAATTATGCTCTACGAGATTTTCCTTGCCGTTTACCGAACTCCCGCGTAATATTCTTTCTTGCGCACATGAGGCGCCCAGACATTGCGGGGTGGAGCAGTCTGGTAGCTCGCCGGGCTCATAACCCGGAGGTCGTAGGTTCAAATCCTGCCCCCGCGACCAAGAACTTGCAGCTCGTCGGCCTAGCCGGCGAGCTTTTTTGTTATTTCGGGACCGTGTTTTCGGTCCAATTCTCGGCCTCTCAAACAAAATCTCGATCTGTAACATCTAGACCCGATTTGGGCGGCTAGGTGTTACAGATCGAGATATACCGGTGGGTTGGGTCGTGTTTGTCTAAATCTGTAACACGAGGGACGGATTTTGCCGAGTTGTTGTTATAGATTGAGATTTTATAGCGGGCGGGTCCCGTTTGTCTCGATCTGTAACAGGTAGGGGTCAAAAATGGGTCTAGATGTTACAGATCTAGATTGTTGAGGATGAGGTGAGAGGAATGTCTCGATCTGTAACAGTAAGACCCAGTTTTGCCGCGTAACTGTTACAGATCGAGACAAACTGACGGGCCGTCCCGTCCCATCCACCTGCTGCCACCTGATATTCGCCGATTTCCGTTGTGCCGCTGTGCCCCCATGCCATATCCTCTAGACAACTACGCGGCAACATCGCCGCCGCGCCTACAAGAGAGGAATGTTCATGACCACACCTGCATCCAAGCTGCTCCAGCCCATTACGGTTGGTCCCCTTGAGCTCAAGAACCGCATTATGTTCCCGCCGCTGACCACCGGCTACGAGGAGCGCGATGGCTCCATTGGCGAGCGCAGCCTGGCTTTTTACGAGCGCTTGGCCCGTGGCGGCGTGAGCTACATCGTCATCGGCGACGTTGCTCCCGTCATGACCGCAAGCCCCACGCCCAAGCTGGCGACCGACGCCCAAATCCCCACGTTTAAGGCCCTGGCCGATGCCGTCCACAAGCACGGCGCCAAGGTCGCGCTGCAGCTGTTCCACCCCGAGTACGACGTGCCCGGTGTCGGCCGCATGGTCATGGGTTCCATGGCCGCCGCCAAGGCCGCGCAGGAGGCCAAGGCCGCCGGCGACGAGGAGGCCTTTGCCGCCAAGATGGCCGAGTCCAACGAGATCCGCAATCAGGCCTACGCCAAGCTGCACCACGACATGCAGCACTTTGTGAACGAGGCCAGCGTGGATCAGCTCACCCAGATCAAGGAGGCCATCGCTGCCTCGGCCGCCCGCGCGCAGCAGGCCGGCATCGACGCCATCGAGGTCCACGGCGACCGTCTGGTGGGTTCGCTGTGCTCCGCGATCCTCAACCAGCGCACCGACGAGTACGGTGGCTCGTTCGAGAACCGCGTCCGCTATGCGCTCGAGGTCGTCGCTGCCATTAAGGAAGCCGCGCCGCAGCTGATGGTGGAGTACAAGCTCCCCGTGATCATGGAGAACCCCGACGGCACGCCGCGCGGCAAGGGCGGCCTGCAGCCCGACGAGGCCTGCGAGTTCGCCAAGCTGCTCGAGGGCGCGGGCATCGATATGATCCAGGTCGCGCAGGCCAACCACACCGGCAACATGGGCGACACCATTCCGCCCATGGGTGCCATGCCCTACAACTGGACGCTGCCCGTGGCCGAGCGCGTCAAGGCCCTGGTCTCCGTGCCGGTGGCAACCGTCGGCCGCGTGGTCTCGGTCGAGGCCGGCGAGAAGATTCTGGAAGACGGCGCCGCCGACATCATCGCCTACGGCCGCTCGCTCATGTGCGACCCCGACATTGCGCTGAAGGCCGCCACGGGCGAGCCCATCCGCGAGTGCCTCAACTGCAACAAGGGTTGCGTCGACGCGATCCAAAACCGCAAGTACATCTCGTGCGTGCTCAACGCCGAGAACGGTGACGAGGCGACCATCGCCATCAAGCCGGGCGAGGGCGACAAGAAGATCGCCGTGGTGGGCGGCGGTATTGCCGGCCTGGAGGCCGCACGCGTGGCGGCCAAGCGCGGCTACGACGTGACCATCTACGAGGCGAGCGATCACTTGGGTGGCCAGATTGTGCTGGCGGCCGCGCCCCCGCGCAAGGACGAGATCATGCGCTCGGTCGAGTATTACGAGAAGATTCTGCCCGGTCTGGGTGTGAAGGTTGAGCTCAACCATGCCGCTACCGCTGAGGACCTCAACGCCGCCGACGCCGCGATTGTGGCCGTGGGCGCGCACGACGTGGTCATCCCCGTTCCGGGCGCCGACTCGGAGAAGGTCGTCTCGAGCTGGGACGTGCTGGCCGGCAAGGTGGAGCTTACGGGCCGCGTCGCCGTCATTGGCGGTGGCCTGGTGGGCACCGAGACTGCCGAGTACCTGCTGCAGCACGGCTGCGAGGTGGCGATCGTGGAGATGCTCGACAAGATTGCCGCGGGCGAGTCCGAGACCATTCTGCCGCTGATCATGAGCGACTTTGCCGAGCACAACGTGGAGCAGCACGTGAAGACCCGCCTGACCGCCATTACCGACGAGGGCGTGGAGGCTGTTCACACCACCGAGGACGGCGCCGAGGAGCCGGTGAAGATCGCCTGCGATTACGTGGTGATGGCCGTGGGCTCCAAGGCCAACGCGTTTGACTTGGATGGCGTGACGGTGCCCGTGACCCGCGTGGGCGACTGCTCGGGCGAGCGCACCGCCGACATTGCGAGCGCCATTCGCACGGCATATCACGCGGCCAACGAGCTGTAGTTGAACATCGCGGCCAGGCGGGGCGGTAGCACGGATCCGTCTCGCCCGGCTGTGTCCCGTCGGGTGTCAACCGGTGCGGGGCCTGCAAGCGCAGCAGGTCCCGCCCTTTTTGTTTTGCTCCGGTGGATAGCAATGCGAGGTAATCATGAGGAGTGAGGACGTCTACTGCCTTGCGGATCACTCAAAATTATTGGGGGAGGGGTTAATAACCATATCCTCTATACCAAAGGACATAAAGAGATGCCAATTTTGTTGACAAGCGAATGACGATTAGCTGCGAGTCAGCTACCAGCGTAAATAATCGATAAAGAAATGTCGTAATTTGGTGCCAAATGCCCAGATAACGCCGCGTCTACTTTAATTAACTGCTTTGAGCAAACAGTAAAATGCTACTATCTAATTTGCACGTAAGAAAGCAGATTAACGGTTAAGGCTAAGAAGTGGCAGGTATGTCGGAAGCAACTAGGACTCGCACGCATGCGCCCGAGGTTAGGCAGCGCGCCGTCGAGATCCTCCAAGAGGGGGTCGGTCATCGCGCCCTCGCCGCGGAGCTTGGCATTCCCCAGGCCACGGCTCGTCAGTGGGCCCGCGCGTATGCCGTGGGCGGTGCCGACGCCGTTCTCAATGCCGGTTCGCATCATCACACCTACTCGTACGACGTAAAGCTCGCTGTGGTTAAGGACCGTCTGGAAAACGGCTTGACGGTTCGCGAGGCCATGATCAAGCACAAGATTCCCAGCGAGTCTTCGGTCAAGGCTTGGTGCCGTCAGTACCGCGAGAGCGGTGAGGCCGCACTGGTCGATAAGCCGCGCGTTAAAAAGGCGGAATAGCAAACGGGATGGTGCGCCCACAGGGGCGCATTTTTCTTGCCGCGCCAACTTTTTGGACCGGCACGAGCCTGTCGGGACATCCTCCAACGTGGCCAATAAACTGCACGCAGTGGCCCGCGCGCCTGTCGCTGCGATAGGGGAGCGTCGCCTCTCTGCTCCAAAGCGGACGCGCCCTTGCCCCGTACGCCTAAAACTCCCCAGTTGACCGAAAACCTGCCGCCGCTGCTCCTCAATTGAGCTATAACGTTAAACAATTGCAGCGTTTTTGCATGGGGGAGTGATGGTATGACGCTACTGTATTTCCTTACCCTGTTTCCGCTGGTACCGGCGCTGGGCATGCTGCTCGCGCGCGGTGACCGCGCCCGCGATGCGGTGGGGCTCATAGGTTCCGGCATTATTATGGCGGTGACAGTTGTAGTCGCCGTCATGTTTTTTGGCACGGGTCCGCAGAGCTTTGAGGTTGCCCCCGGCACCTCGCATGTGCTCTCGATCATCAGCTCCGCCATCGACGTGATTCTGTGCGCCGTCATCCTGTACAACGCGCGTAAATATAAGAGCACGCTCACCACGGTGCTCGGCGTGGTGCAGCTGGTGGGCTCGCTCGCCTTTGCAGCCATGACGCTGCCCGCGGCCGAGGCCGTCACGGCGACGCCGCTCTACCTGGACTACATGAGCGTGATCATGGTCCTCGCCGTCGGTATCGTCGGCAGTCTAATCTGCGTGTATGCCCTGGGTTACATGAAGGACTTCCAGGCCCATGACGAGCACGAGGCCGCGCTGCGCGGGCAGACCGCGCCCGACCGTCGCCCGCAGTTCCTGGCGCTTATGTTCCTGTTCCTCTCGGCCATGTTCGTCATCGTGACGAGCGATAACCTTGAGTGGCTGTTCTGCGGCTGGGAAATCACCACCGTGTGCTCGTTCCTTATGATTGGCTACACGCGCACGCCCGAGGCCATCAAGAACGCTTTCACCCAGATCATCCTTAACATGCTGGGCGGTATCGCGTTTTTGGCGGGCCTTATGTTCTTGCACGTTAACGGCATGCCGCTGACCATCTCGGGCATGATCGAGCTTTCCGGCGCCGGTACCGCGCAATCCGCACTGCTGGTGATGCCGGTCATCCTGTTGTCGCTCGCCGCACTCACCAAGGCCGCACAGATGCCGTTCCACACGTGGCTGTTGGGTGCTATGGTTGCCCCCACTCCCACGAGCGCCCTGCTGCACTCGTCAACCATGGTTAAAGCCGGCGTGTTCCTAATGGTCAAGCTGAGCCCGCTCTATGCTATCTATCCCGTAACCGGCTTTATGGTCACGAGTGTGGGCGCCATCACGTTTTTGCTTGCTGCCCTCATGGCCATCTCGCAGAGCAACGCCAAACGCGTGCTCGCGTACTCCACCATTTCCAACTTGGGCCTCATCAGTGCCTGCCTGGGTGTCGGCGCGCCCGAGGCCGTATGGGCGGCCATCTTTCTGATCCTGTTCCACACGGTGGCAAAGTCGCTGCTGTTCCTGTGCGTGGGCACGGCCGAGCATCATATCGGCAGCCGCGATATCGAGGACATGGACGGTATGTTCAGCCGCATGCCGCACCTGACGCGTCTGATGATGCTGGGCATCATGGGCATGTTTGTGGCGCCGTTTGGCATGCTCGTGTCCAAGTGGGGCGCCCTGGTGGCGTTCGCGCAGACTGGCAACGTGCTCATGATCATGGTGCTGGCCTTTGGCTCGGCCGCGACGTTCTTCTTCTGGGGCAAGTGGCTTGCCAAGCTTTCGGGTGTCGACCCCACGGCTCAAAACGTTGAGGTCAATGTCCATAAGACCGAATGGATGGCCCTCAACACCATCGCCGCGCTGCTGATTCTGTGCTGCGTGGCGTTCCCGGTTATCTCGAGCGGTCTGGTGTCGCCTTACTTGGCCATGGTGTTTGGCCGCGTGCCGTACGTTATTGGCAAGGACGCCATGTACCTGATGGTGGTTATCGTGGCGTTTATCGCCGTGGTGCTGCTGACTTCATTCCGCGTGAGCAACAAACCGCACGTCAACGTGTACCTTTCGGGCGTGGGGACCGACAAATATCGCCATTTCCGCGGCTCGATGGGACACGAGGTGAAGGCCGAAAAGCGCAATTGGTACTCGGAGGACGCCCTTGGCGAGAAGCGTATTGGCCCCGCGGGTAGCGTCGTGTGCTGCAGCATTATCTTGTTTGCGCTGCTGTGTTGCGCGTGGATTGGGCCCGAGCGACTTGCCATGAGTGCGCCCTCGGTGCTGCGCGGCAAGTATTTTGAAGGTTCGGGCGTCGTGGGCATCTTTATTGGTACCGTGGTGTTTGCCCTGCTGGCGCCTTTGGTTGGTGGCCTGATCGACGGCGTTGACCGCAAGCTTTCGGCCCGCATGCAGGGCCGTGTGGGCCCGCACCTGCTGCAGCCCTTCTACGACGTTGCCAAGCTGCTGCGCAAGGCTCCCGCCAGCGTAAACACCATGGACGATACCTACATGGCGTGCGCGCTCATCTTTACCGTCGTGGGCGGCGGCATCTTTGTGTCGGGCTCCAACACGCTGCTGTGCGCCTTTATGGTTACGCTAGCCGCGATCTTTGTGGTGTTGGCGTCCGCCTCGACGCAAAGCCCGTTTGCCCAGGTTGGTGCCGATCGTGAGTTGCTGCAGGTTATGAGTTACGAGCCCGCCGTTCTGCTGATGAGCGTGGGCCTGTACCTTGCCACCGACAGCTTTGATTCCATCGCCGTGACGGGGCAGTCGGCCCCCATCATCGTGTGCAGCGCGCCCATTTTCCTGGCGCTGCTCGCGGTGCTTACCATCAAGCTGCGCAAGTCGCCGTTTGACCTTTCGTACTCGCATCACGCGCATCAGGAGATCGTCCAGGGCGTCGCCACCGAGATGAGCGGCGGCACGCTGGCCAAGATGACCCTTATGCACTGGTGCGAGACCGTGCTGTTTTTGATGTGGGTGGGCATGTTCTTTGTTTGGGACAACCCGGTGAGCTGGGTGGTCGCCCCGGTCGTGATGGCTGTGACGTATTTTGTCGAGGTCCTGATCGACAACACCTTCGCACGCAGCACCTGGCGCAGCTGCTTTAGGCTCGGATGGGGCGTGGCGCTGGTGTTTGGCCTGCTCAACCTTATGCCCATCCTCGTTGACGTGTTTATTTAGGAGGCGGCATCCATGGATCATAAAATGTCGCGCTCGCCGTGGGTTATTCATTACGACGGTTCGAGCTGCAACGGATGCGATATCGAGGTGCTGGCCTCGCTCACGCCACTGTTCGATGCGGAGCGGTTTGGCGTGGTCAACACCGGCAACCCCAAGCATGCGGATATCTTTTTGGTGACGGGGTCGGTCAATGCCCAGAACCTGCCCGTCGTGCGCCAGATCTACAACCAGATGCTCGAGCCCAAGTGCGTGGTGGCCTGCGGTATCTGCGCGTGTTCGGGCGGCGTATTCCGCGATGCCTATAACGTGATCGGCGGCGTGGACCGCGCGATTCCCGTGGACGTGTACGCGCCCGGGTGCGCCATTCGCCCCGAGACCGTGATCGATGCCATCGTGGAGGCGTGCGGCATTCTGGACCAGAAGGAGGCCGTGATGCGCGCTGGCGGTGACCCGCTTACCGTGGGCGGCGCCGCTACCTGGGACGGTGGCGTTGAGCTGGGCGAGGACGGGTTTGTGGCTGCGGGGGCCGGGGCCGGGGCCGTCGCCGGTGACGGCGTCGAGGTCAACGTGTCCACCAGGTCCGCCGCGCCCGCCGCTGCAAAGGAGGCCGAGTAATGCAAAAGGCTATCTATACCATCGTCGGGATCGACGAGCTCCTGTCGCATGTCCAGGCGCTCAAGGGCGTTGGCGCGCGCTTTGTGCAGATGCACGCCGAACGCAACGTCGACGACGGCACGTATCGCCTGGTCTATACATTTATCAACGTTCGTGCTGCTCAGGAGCATATTGTGCAGGACGGCAACTATGCGATCGAAAACCTGGTGGTTGAGGGAATTGATCAGTACCAGGAGATTCCGTCTATCAGTTCGTACTATCCGGCGGTATTCCCGTTTGAAAACGAGGCCCACGACCTGTTTGGTCTTGCCATTACCGACATGCAGATTGACTTTAAGGGCTTTTTCTACCAGGTCTCGACTGCCGAGCCCATGAGCGTTATCACGCCCGAGGTGAAGGCCGCGCGCGAGAAAGCCATGAAGGTCCGTGCGGCTGCCGAGGCCAAGGCGCGCAAGGTCGCGGCCGAGAAGGCCGCCACGGCTGCGGCTGCTGCAGGGGAAGGCGCTGCGAGCGCCGGCGATGCCGCGGGCGTCGCTGCTCAGCCCGCTGCGACTGCCGGCTCCGATGCCCAGCATGACGATGCCGCTGCCAAGGCCGCGCTCAAGGCTGCCGAGATGGAGGCAAAGCTCGCTGCCATGGATCCCGAGAAAGCGGCCAAGGTCCGCGCGGCGCTTGCCGCCAAGGCCGCCCGCGACAAGCAGAAAAAGGAGGCGTAAGGTCCATGGCTCATCGTTCCGTAATTCCGTTTGGCCCGCAGCACCCGGTGCTGCCCGAGCCGCTTCATCTGGACCTAGTGATCGAGGACGACCGCGTCATCGAAGCAATTCCGCAGATCGGCTTTGTGCACCGCGGACTCGAGAAGCTCACCGAAAAGCGCGATATGCATCAGTTTGGCTACATCGCCGAGCGCATCTGCGGCATCTGCGCCGTGGGCCATAGCTGTGGCTACGCCAGCGCCTGCGAGCGCATGCTCGGCATCGAGGTGCCTGGTCGCGTGCAGTATATCCGCACCATTCTGCATGAGCTTTCGCGCATTCACTCGCACCTGCTGTGGCTGGGCCTGCTCGCCGATGCCTTTGGCTTTGAGGCGCTGTTCTATCGTTCGTGGACGCTGCGCGAGCAGATTCTCAAGATCTTTGAGAGCACTTGCGGCGGTCGCGTGATTCTGTCGATTAACGAGATTGGCGGCCTTAAACACGACATTGAGGATTCCGAGCTGGCGGGTATTGTCCAGACGCTCGACGCTATGCGCCCTGACTACGAGGCCGTGGTGCATACATTTTTGGACGACAATAGCTGCGGCGAGCGCCTGCATAGCGTGGGCGTGATCAGCAAGAAGGACGCGCTGGATCTGTCGATGGTCGGCCCGTTCGGTCGCGCCTCGGGCGTGGATTATGACGTGCGCATGTTCGGTGACGGTGCCTATGCGGACTTGGCTGCGTTTGAGCCGATTGTTGCCACCGATGGCGACTGTTATGCCCGCTGCCAGGTGCGTTGTGCCGAGGTTACGCAGGCCATGGACATTATCAAGGAGCTTGTCGGCAAGATTCCGCACGACGGTATCGGCGGGCGTACCAAGCTCACGCCGGCCGACGGCGCGCGCGGCGAGGTTGTGATTGAACAGCCGCGCGGCGAGGCATATTACTATGTGCGCGGTAACGGCACCAAGAACCTGGACCGTTTCCGCGTGCGCACGCCGACGTCGCAGAACCTGGCGGGTCTGACGCATGCGCTGCAGGGCGTGCTCCTTGCTAACGTGCCCATGATTATCCTGACCATCGACCCCTGCATTAGCTGCACGGAAAGGTAGGCGCGGCATGAGTTTACTGACATTTGCCAAGACGGCCTTGGGCTCTATGGTCAAGCAGCCGGTAACGGTGTGCTATCCGCAGGAGAAGCTCGCGGCACCCGAGCGCCTGCGCGGGCATATCGTTAACGACATGAACGTGTGCATCTGCTGTGGCATGTGCGCGCGCCGCTGCCCGGCGGGCGCACTCGCGGTCGATCGCAAGGGCGGAACGTGGTCGATCGACCCGTATGCCTGTGTGGTGTGCGGCGAGTGCATCGAAAGCTGTCCTAAACACTGCCTGAGCATGGACACCGCGCGCACTCCAGTCGCGGCGGACAAGACTCCCACAGTAGAAACCAAGCCGGAATAGCGTTGGGATGGGGCTGGTATAGCGCTGGAATAGGGGCCGGGCAAAAATGCCCCACCGGCCCCGCGCTTAAACGCGCGGTTGGGCTGCCACGAACAAAACTATGCCGGATTACGGGGCTGGATTGCGAATCCCCAACCATACAGAAAATCGAAAAACAAAACCGCAGGTAGATAGCCTGCCGTTTTTCAAAAAAAGGCTGTATGGATGAGGACTCCGACTTTAGCCCCGTAATCCGGCATAGTTTTGAAATAGCACCATATCCGTAGCAGCCCTTGATCTCCCGTGGACAGAGGGAAACGGATCATTTTTGCCTCACGAGGGCTGCCGCGTGACCCGTCTGCCACGAAATGGGCCTATCTACTACGTTTAGGCGGCAGTCCTCGACCACGTCAAGTAATGCGAAATGAAAACCGCAGGTAGAACGCTTGCGGTTTTTCATGAAAAGCGGCTATGGTCGGGGTGTCGAGTCAAACGTAGTAGATGGCCCGATTTCGTGGCGAGCGTTACCAACTGATCCCCCGGGGACGGAGGAAAACGGATCATTTTGACCTGTTGGCTCCGAGTCGCACCCGTTTTCCTGCGAAAACTTTCGTGTCTCAACTTCGGTGAGACATTTGTCTCACGCCCAAAATCAAATCTGGAACGTGTGTCACCTGCCCTAATTGTGTCTCATTTCGTAACTTTAGGCTGATGCAAGGTTTGAGACAGTGAGAAGGGAGACGCGATGAGTAAGTACACGAGGGGTCTCTTGGCGGTGATACTGGCCGTAGTGCTGGTGTTGCCAGCCGCAGCATTCGCCATGCTGCCCGAGGCCAACGCCAGGTCCAGCACGGGAATGGACGGACCGATAATGACCGGAAAGGTCGTCGACCCCGATACCAGCGGACGCTGGGAAATCTGGGCGGCAGGCCACGGCGGCAATAAGGTAACGACCCAAAACGTCGGCCGAATCTGGACCGATAAGACGGTCAAGGCAACCGGGGAAAACGAAGAGTCGGACTTTTTGACCACGCTTTCGGCGATGTCCTCGACGTCTAATTCAACCGTGACAGTCACCACGCCACTTGACATCGTGATGGTGTTGGATGCCTCCGGCTCGATGGATGATCCTATGGGTGGCGGAGATCGCACCAAGCGTATCGATGCACTGAAGAGCGCTGCGAACAGCTTTATCAATACCATCGCCAAACAAAACGAGGCTATCGAGGGCGTTGATAGGCAGCATAGGGTTGCCATTGTTAAGTTTGCGGGTGATAAGACTGATAAGGTCGGCAATGACACGTACTATCAAGGCCAATACAAGTACAACCACTCGCAGGTAATGAAGGGTTTGACCGATTGCTCCGGCGGCAACGTGAAAGCTCTTAAGGATACAGTTGCTGGAATCAAGCCAAGCGGTGCTACGCGTGCCGACTATGGTCTGGAACTGGCCGGGGATATCACTTCTGGTCGCGCAGATGCCAAGAAGATCGTTGTGTTCTTTACCGACGGCAAGCCAACGAGCTACAGCGAGTTTGATTCTGGCGTCGCCGATGCTGCCGTGACGGCTGCCAAGAACATGAAGGACAGCAAGGCCACCGTTTATACCATCGGCATCTTTAGTGGAGCGGACCCCGCTGCCGATCCCTCGAAAAAGGGGACAAGCGACGTCAACAAGTTTATGCACGCCGTGTCGAGTAATTATCCCGATGCCACGTCGTATGCGAGCGACGAGCTTGGCACACGCGCGGAAAACTCCGACTACTACAAGTCGGCGACCAATGCTGAAGAGCTCAAGAAGGTCTTCGACGACATCTCACAGGCCATCACATCGGAGCCGCCTTATCCGACCGAAATCCATAAGGGCTACGACGAGACCAAGTCCGGCTACATCACGTTTACCGACGAGCTGGGCGACTTTATGCAGGTCGACGGATTTACCGAAGTCGTCATCAACGGCATGTCGTTTACCAAGGCGAGCAAGACGGTCAACAAAGAAACCAATACCGACACCTACGAGTTTTCCGGCAAGGCAAAAGACCTGCTCATCACCGTGCAGCGTGCTGGCGATGACAATCCCCGGAAGGGCGATATCGTAACGGTCAACATTCCCGCGTCGTTGATTCCGCTGAGTCACTTTAAGACCGTAGACGGCAAGCTTTCGGTTAACAACGTTAAGCCCATTCAGGTGAAGTATGCCTCGAGCGTGAAGAAGGACGCGCTTGACAACCTGTTTACGCCCGAGAAGGTAGCGGGGCTCAAGGACTACATCGAGCGTAATACGACTGTCGTTGACGGCACCAAGACCGTGAATTTCTACGCGAACAAGTGGAACGGTGGTGCGTTGGGTGATACGGTTGCGACCTTTGAGCCGGCCGACACCAACCGCTACTACTACTTCCAGAAGCAGACTCCCATTTACACGGACAAGGGATGCACGCAGCCTGCAAAGAATTCGCTGGCAGATACCGGCACCTATTACTACAAGGATGAGTTTGAGGAGCAGGGCGAGAACAACGAGGCCAAGCCCGCCACTGCCGTCATCGAGTTCATCGGTGGCGACGCTGCCAAGTTTGACGGCGCTATAGTTGCCGACAAGGACGGAAACCTGTCGTTTAGCGTGGGAACCGCGCGCCTGGGCTTTATCGACGAGCTTCACACCACCAAGGAGAGCGTGGGCGACAACAACACTGGTACTGCCACCGACGTTCTCAACCCCAAGTGGAACAACGTGTCTGCCAAGGCGGCTGCGACGCATGTCAATTCCTACTTGGGCAACAACGGCAAGATTAGCTTTGCGTACAACATGACGCCGGCAACGGTGGATACCAAGGTCAAGTTTGGCCTGACCAAGGTGCTCGAGGGCCGCGACTGGAAGGATGCTGACGCGTTTGAGTTTGGCCTGACGTCCGAGAACGGCACCCCGATGCCTGCGACTACGACTGCGACCGTGCACCAGGCCGACCTGGACGCCCAGAGAAAGGCTGTCATCGACTTCGGCACGATCAAATACACCGAGCCTGGCACGTACGTCTACAGGGTCAGCGAAAAGAATGCCGGGACCACGGTTGACGGCATTGCCTACAGCAAGAACGTCGCGGAGGTCACCGTGACGGTAACGCCCAACAAGAGGGGCGAGCTCAGCGCCGCTGTGAAGGTGACGTGGAGCGAAGCCGACGAGACCGAGTTCAAGAACGTCTACACTGCGGAGCCTGTTGAGTCCAGCGTCACCGACCAGATTACCGTGACCAAGTCTCTGACCGGTCGTGACCTTACGGCCGACGAGTTCAGCTTTGAGCTGCTCGAAATCATTGACAAGGAAGTTAAGCCTGTCGAGACCGTTAAGAACGCCGCCGACGGCAAGGTGACGTTCAGTGCCATCAAGTACACCGAGATCGGCCAGCACACCTACAAGCTGCGTGAGGTTAAGGGCAACGCCGGCGGTATTGACTACGAAGACGCGGTCTACACCATCGTGACGACCATCGCCGATAACGGCAAGGGCCAGCTGGTTGCCACGCACGAGCTGAAGGACGCCAAGGACGTCAAGAGCATCGAGTTCAAGAACGCCTACACCACGAATGCTACCGAGGCATCGCTTGCGGGTATCAAGAATCTGCAGGTTGACGACGCTCTGACCCCGGCTGATATCACCGGCAAGTTCACCTTTACCGTGACCGGTGAAGAGGGCGCGCCTATGCCTGCGAGCACGAGCGTGCACAACGATGTTGACGGCAAGGTCGACTTTGGCAAGATCGCCTTTACGCTCGACGACCTTAACAAGGCTCTGGGCGAGAAGCCCGAGAAGCGCGAGCACACCTTTACCTACACCGTGACCGAGTCCGGCGAAGTGGCTGGCGTGACCAACGACGCCAAGCTGTCGCGCAAGGTTTCCTTCACCGTGACTGATGACGGCAAGGGCAATCTGAGCGTATCCCGCAAGCCGGACGGCGATGTGGCATTTACGTTCACCAATACCTATAACGTGACGCCTGTCGAGACGAGCGTTACCGACCAGATCACCGCGAACAAGGTCCTGACTGGCCGCAATCTCAAGGACAGCGAGTTCTCCTTCGAGCTCGTCGAGGGCGAGGGCAAGGACGCCAAGGTCGTCGCCACCGGCACCAACAATGCCGAAGGCAAGATCACGATGAACGCCGTGAAGTACGACAAGGCCGGCAAGCACACCTACACGCTGCGCGAGGCCAATGGCGGAACCACCAGCAAGGGCATCACCTACAGTGACGCCAAGTACACCATCGAGACCACCATTACGGACAATGGCGACGGCACACTCAAGGCCGAGCACGTCCTGAAGAGCACCAAGCCCGCCGAGTTCAAGAACACCTACAGCGTGACCCCGATCGACGCAGAGCTCGACTTTGGCCTGAGCAAGGCTATCGACGGTC
>USKL01000007.1 GCA_900555225.1 uncultured Collinsella sp. | reverse complement strand
GACCTTGCGCCAGGGCGATGCACTCAGCGTCGAAGGCCCGTTAGGGGAAGGCGTCTTTACGACGACACCGGGCAAGGTCCTGCTGGCTGGCGGCGGCGTCGGCCTGGCAATTGCCTTCCCGGTCGCCAAGCACCTGGTCGAGACCGGTCATGAGGTCCACGCCATCATGGGCGCTCGCACCAAGGACCTCCTGCTCATGGAGGACCAGTTCCGCGAGCTCCTCGACGAGGACCACATCCACATCACCACTGACGACGGCTCCTACGGCGAGCAGGGCGTTGTCACCGCTCCGCTGGAGCGCCTGCTGCAGGACAAGGCCGTGAGCCAGGTCTTCTGCGTCGGCCCCGTTCCGATGATGAAGTTCTCGACCCTCACCGCCCAGAAGTACGACACCCCCATCACCGCGTCCCTCAACCCCATCATGGTTGACGGCACCGGCATGTGCGGCTGCTGCCGCGTCGAGGTGGGCGGCGTGACCAAGTTCGCTTGCGTCGACGGCCCCGACTTCGATGCCACCCTGGTCGACTGGGATGACCTTCGTGCCCGCCAGGCCGCTTACCGTTCCGAAGAGGGCGAGTCCCTCAAGGCCTATGAGGAAAAGAGCTGCGCATGCCACTAGTTAACGGTCGTTTCGTTGCCGATATGAAGTCGCCCCGCACCCCCGATAACGAGGAGCCGGCTGCCGAGCGCGCCTGCGACTTCCGCCCCGTCGACAAGGGCTTCACCGAGGAGATGGCGCTGGCCGAGGCCGAGCGCTGCCTCAACTGCAAGAAGCCGTTCTGTGTTGAGGGCTGCCCCGTCAACATCAACATCCCCCGCTTTATCGAGCAGATCCGCGAGAAGGACTTCGGCGGCGCTCTCGATACCATCCGCGAGGACTCCATGCTTCCCGCCATCTGCGGCCGCGTCTGCCCGCAGGAGAACCAGTGCGAGGGCAAGTGCATCCGTGGTAAGAAATCCGAGCCCGTGGCCATCGGCCAGCTCGAGCGCTTCCTGGGTGACCGCCCCGAGCTCGCCTCCACGCCCAAGATGGCCCCCAAGAACGGCAAGAAGGTCGCCGTCGTCGGCTCTGGCCCGTCCGGCATCACCTGCGCCGGCGAGCTCGCCCGCAACGGCTTTGACGTCACCGTCTTTGAGGCCTTCTTCACCGGCGGCGGCGTGCTGGTCTACGGCATCCCCGAGTTCCGTCTGCCCAAGGCAGTCGTCAAGCGCGAGATCGACGGCCTGGAGGACATGGGCGTCAAGTTTGAGTACAACTCCGTCGTGGGCAACATGGCCACGGCCGAGGAGCTGTTCGAGCAGGGCTTCGACGCCATCTACGTGGCGACCGGCGCTGGCCTGCCCAAGTTCCTCAACGTCCCCGGCGAGAACCTGCCCAACGTCTTCTTCGCGAACGAGTACCTCACCCGCGTGAACCTGATGAAGGCCAACAAGTTCCCCGAGTACGACACCCCCACCAAGCACGGCAAGAACGTCGTCGTCTTTGGTGGCGGCAACGTGGCTATGGACGCCGTCCGTACCGCCAAGCGTCTGGGCGCCGAGCACGCCATCATCGCCTACCGTCGTACCGAGGACGAGATGCCCTGCCGTCGCGCCGAGCTGCACCATGCTAAGGCCGAGGGCGTCGAGGTTCTGCCGCTCGTCTCCCCGCTCGAGTTTGTCGCTGGCGAGGACGGCTCCGTGTGCGCCGTCAAGGTCCAGAAGATGGAGCTCGGCGAGCCTGACGAGTCCGGCCGTCGTCGCCCGGTGCCCATCGAGGGCGCCATCGAGGAGATTCCCTGCGACGTCGCGATCTCGGCTATCGGCACCAACGCCAACCCCTTCGCAAAGAAGATCGGCGGCAAGATGGAGCTCAACAAGTGGGGCTACATCGTCGCCGACGAGGAGACCGGCCAGACCACCGATCCCCGCATCTGGGCTGGCGGCGACATCGTCACCGGTGCCGCTACGGTCATTCTGGCGATGGGCGCCGGCAAGAAGGCCGCCGCTTCCATCACCAAGAGCCTGTTGGGCGAGTAATCACCTACAGCACTAGCCACCAAACGGCAAAGTCCCCGTCGAGCACGCGCCCGGCGGGGACTTTTTTATACCGGCCGCCCGACCACCATAAAGGGGCGGCGCCTTCGTGGTGGTTTTGGTCGGTTAGTCTTCGAGCTGCGCTACTTTGTAGCGGTAGGCTGCGGCAATAACGTCTTTGCAACCCTCGCGGCCCAGCTTGGCGCGGTTGACGACGATGTCTTTACCGCTCGTCATCTTCCACTTTCCGGCACTGTAGCGCTTATAGAACGCCTCGCGCGCCTTCTGCTGCTGCTTGACCAGCTTGGCGCCCTTCTTTTTGTTGAGGCCGCGCTTCTTGCGCACGATCTCGACGCGGTCCTCAAAGGGTGCGGTCACCAGCACGGCAATGTGGTTGGGGTTGTTGCGCAGCAGGTAATCGGACAGGCGGCCTTCGATAATGCAGCTCTCGGTCTCGCCCAGATCCAAAATCACCTGGCTCATCTTTTGGAACAACTTGTCCGAGTACGAACGCGCGTCATAGCGGTCAGGCAGAAACGCCATGTTCTCCACGGCCAGGCGCTCGTCGTAGGCGGCCATCTTGTCGAGCGACTCGCCCGCGCGCAGCGAAGCACGCACCAGCAGCTCGTTATCGTACAGCGGAATCCCCAGCTCATCGGCGAGGATACGACCAATCTCGTGGCCCTCGGCGCCAAAGTCGCGCGCGATGGTAATGACCACAGGATTCTTCTTGTTCTCCAGATCGCTCATCGCGATTCCTTTCTCTATGTGACAAAGGGGCTGTCCCTTTGCCACATTCTACGCTGCCACCATTCGCCTCTGATACGCCCTCACCAGCAACGAGATACCAAAGTTGAGCACAAAGTACATCGCAAACACCAGGCCGTAGAGCATAAGCACCTGCGATAGGTCGATCGCGTGGGCCATCACGACGTTTGCCGTGTACATGAGCTCGGCCACGTTAATGCCCGAAAGATACGAGCTGTCCTTGATGACAGTCGTGCACTGGCTAAACAGCGCCGGAATGATCGTCTTAAACGTCTGCGGCAGAATGATGTAGCGCATGGTGGCAAAGAAGCCGAAGCCCTGGCTCTGCGCTGCCTCAAACTGGCCGCGCGGAATCGAGTTGAGGCCGCCGCGCACAATCTCGGCCATAACAGCGCTGGTAAACAGCGTAAAGGCGATGGTCGAAATCACAATGTCCAAACCCTGCACCGTAAAGTAGATAAACAGAATCCACAGCAGGTTCGGCGTGCAACGGAACAGCTCGATATAGGCGCTCACCAAAATACGGAACGGGCGGGGCGCATAGCTCTTAACGAGCGCCAGCACCGTGCCAAAGATGAGCGAGAAAAAGATCGACAGCGCCGAGATCTCGATCGTCTTAACAAAGCCGCCCCAAATGTAGAGCAAGTTGGTCGCGTTGAAGATTTCCATGCGCTAGGCCTCCTCTACGTTGTCGAGCCCCAGCTCGGCCAGGCTCACACCGCGCGGACGCTCCTTTGAGCGGCGCTCGAGCCACTGCACCAGCATGGCGAGCGGAAAGCAGATGATGAAGTACATAAGGCAGCAGACGATGTATCCCTGCAGGTAGCCGTACAGACTCACAAAGTTGTCGGAACGGTACATAAGGTCGCCGCCGGCCACAAGCGCCAGCACCGACGTGTTCTTGACCAGGTTGAGCGCCTGGTTACACAGCGGCGGCAGAATGATCTTGAATGTCTGGGGCAGCACGATGTACCAGTATGCCTGCGCACGGGTGAAGCCCTGGCTCTGGGCCGCCTCCATCTGACCGCGCGGAACCGCCTCGATACCAGTGCGGATAACCTCCGAGATGTAGGCCGCGTGATACAGGCCTACGCCCAAGAAGCCCAGCACGAACGGCGCGATGCGCACCGGCTGGTCGGCACCGGTTATGGCCTGCAAAAACTGCGGACCGGCCATGTACATAAAGAGAACCTGTACGGGCAACGGGGTGTTCTGGTAAAACTCAACGTACACGCGGCTTATGGCACGCAGCACACGCGAACGGGTGGTAGAGAACACACCCAGCAGCGTGCCCAGCACCAGCGACAGCAGCAGACCGGCAACGACCACCTGTAGCGTCACGCCAAAGCCCTCCCAGAAGGGCCCCATGTTTTGAAATGTCGTCGACCAACGGTCGGCGTCAAATAATCCTTCGAGCATTTGATTCCTTCCTTGGACGATGCGCCTATACAAGACCCCAGGTCTTGACCTCTTGGTCGAGCCAGCCGTCGGCCAGGCGATCGCAAATCACCTGATCGACCACGGCCGAAAGGTCGCAGCCCTTCTTGGTCGCCACGCCGTAGCCCTGTTCGCCAAACTTGACCTCGGGCTGCAGCAGCTCAACGGTCTCGTTCATATAACCGGCCAACGTGGAGCGATCCATGGCAAAGACGTCGATATTGCCGGCATCGAGCGAACTCTTGATGATGGGGTAGCCGCTAAAGGCCCTAAACTCGGGCTTGCAGCTAAAGCCGTTGTCCTTGATCATCTGCTCAATCAGTCCCTGCGTGGTAGCACCCTGGCTCACGCCAATGACCTTGCCGTCCAGATCCTCAATCGAGGTAAAGCCCGAACGCTTCTTGACCATGAGTCCCACGTAGTCGGTGCGGTACGGCGTCGAGAAATCCCAGCTCTTCTTGCGCTCGTCGGTGATGGTGTAGGTCGCCGCGACCACGTCGAGTTGGCCGTTATCGATCAGTGGGCCGCGCGTCTTGGGCGTTACGTCGGTAAACTCGACAAGCTCCTGGGCACGAGCCTTCTTGTAGCTCACACCAAAGACGGCAGCGGCGATCTGGTAGCACAAATCGACTTCCATGCCCTCAAAGCGGCCCTTGGCGGTGTCGTAATAGCCGTAGCCGGGAACATCCTTCTTAACGCCGGCATTCAGATGGCCACGCGACTTGATGGCCGCAAGCTTGGACCCCTTGTCGGAGCCCTCACCGCTGGTGGAGTTGCCGCAACCGGCAAGCGCGGTCCCCGTCAGCGCAAGCATACTGGCGCCCGCCAGCTGCAAAAAGTGACGGCGCGACACGGCCGCCCTCGTCATATCCGTCATGTCCATCACCGCGCCTAGTGCAGAATCTTGGACAGGAACTCGCGGCAACGCGGGTTCTCGGGGTTATCGAAGAAGTGCTCGGGCGTGCCCTCCTCCAGGATGCGGCCGTCCTCCATAAAGATGACGCGGTCGGCCACCTGGCGCGCAAAGCCCATCTCGTGCGTCACGCAGATCATGGTGATGTCCTCCTGCGCGAGCTCAATCATAACGTCCAGAACCTCCTGGACCATCTCGGGGTCGAGCGCCGAGGTCGGCTCGTCGAACAGGATGATGGGCTGCTTGGTGCACAGGGCACGGGCGATGGCGATACGCTGCTGCTGACCGCCCGAGAGATTCTGCGGATACTCGCCGGCCTTATGAGCCATGCCGACGCGCTTGAGCGCGGCAATGGCGATCTCGGTCGCCTCCTCCTTGCTCTTCTTTTGCAGCTTGATGGGCGCGAGCGTCAGGTTGCCGAGCACCGTCATGTTGGGATACAGGTTGAACTGCTGAAACACCATGGAGCTGTACTTGCGAGCCATCTCCAGGTGATTCTTTTTTGTGAGCGGCGTACCGTCGATGACGACCTCGCCCGACGTGGGCTCCTCCAGATAATCGACGCAACGGATGAGCGTCGACTTACCCGAGCCGGAAGGCCCGATCATCACGAGCTTCTCGCCGCGCTTGACGGTGAGATTGATATCTTTGAGCACATGCAGGTCGCCAAAGTACTTGTTGAGATGCTTGATCTCGATCATGTCTGCCATGAATGTCCCTTCCCTGCGTTTACACGAGTTGAACTATTGTACGGAAAGAACCGCGTTTCCGCAGCCCACACTACATTCCCGTAAAGAACCCGCAACCTTCCACCCACTCATTGGGGACAGACTTAAATGAGTACCTGCTCATTGGGCACTCATTTAAGCCTGTCCCCAATGAGTGCCCAGCCCAGCAAAAAGGGGCGCGACCGCAATGGTCACGCCCCTCAACATCAACTATGTGTCGATCGCCCTTAGGCAAGCTTTGCGCCAACAATCTTGGCAGCCGCAGGCTTATCGAAGTTGCCACCGGTGGCCTTGCCGAGTGCGCCCATAACCTGGCCCATCTGCTTCTTGGACGTGGCGCCCAGCTCGGCGATGACCTGCTCGATGAGAGCCTCGAGCTCCTCGCCCGAAACCTGCGCGGGCAGCAGGCTCTCCAGGATCTTGACCTGCTCAGTCAGGTTATCGGTACGGTCCTGGTCGGTGCCGGCCTTGATGGACATCTCCAGCGTCTCGCTCGTCTGCTTGATCAGACGCTTGATCATGCTGTTGACGTCTTCCTCGGTCACGTCGCGGCGCTCGTTAACCTCGATGTTCTTCACCTCGGCCTTGACCTGGCGAATGATGGACAGGCGAACCTTGTCCTTGGCCTTCATGGCCGCAATCATTTCCTTCTGCAGCTCTTCGTTGGTCATCTGCAAATCCTCTCTAATAGCGTGGGCGGCACTCACGCGAGCACCGCCCCATGATTACTCAGTCGTCGACGAATCGTCGGTCGAGCTCTTGGTGACGCCCTTCAGGCTCACGTTATAGGGTACGTCCTTGGGCATGGGGTTGACGGTAATGTCGGCGTCCTTCTTGTACTGCTCCAGCCACTCGCTGTATGCAGTGCTGGCCGCCTGCGTCTTCACCACATTGGAGACGTACTTCTTGATGTCCTTGGGCACCTGCTTAATGTCATCGACCTGATTATCGACATGGAAGTAGTCGGTGCACTTGATGATGTGGTAACCATAGGTCGACTCGACGACTTCGCTCACGGCGCCCTTGTTGAGTCCCTCGAGCGCCGTCTGGTAGCTGTCGACGAAAGTGGTGAGCTTATCCCAGCCCACATCGCCCTTCTTCTCCTTGGAACCGGTGTCCTCGGAGTACTGTTCAACGGCGTCCTCAAAGCTCAGCTCACCGGAGTTGATCTTGTCCAGGCACTCCTGCGCCTTGGCCTTGGCGGCAGCCTTGTCCTCGTCGGAGGCGTCGGAATCAACCTTGATCAGGATGTTCGACGAGCGGCGAGCATCGTTGTAGTTAGACAGATTCTCGTTGATGTAATCGACGATCTCGCCGTCCTTGGGCTTGCTGGTGGGCGCCACGGCATCCTTGAGTTTCTGTTGCGCCAGACTCTCCTTGAGTGAGTCCTTGTAGGTGTCCTCGGTATAGCCGTAGGTCTTGAGGGTCTTCTTAAAGGCCTTGGCACCGCCCGCGCTCTTGCACGCGTCCTTCCAAGCCTTCTCGACCTCCTCGTCCGACACCGTCACGCCGTTCTCCTTCTGTGCCTGCTGAAGCAGAATCTGCTGCGTGTAGGAGTCGATGAGCTGCTTGCGGTACTTCTTGGGCGTGAGGTCGTTGTCAACCAGATACTGCGCCCAATCCTCATCCTTGGTGTAGCTGTAGGACGTGCGCATGCTCATGATCTGCTTGGTCACGGTGTCCTCGGTGAGGTTGGTGCCGTTGATAGTGGCAGCAACACCGCCGGTCAGCTTGTAGCCCGAGGTGTCCTCAGCCTGCGACATAAGGCCGGAGCACGCCATCGCCGAGACGGAAAGCAGCATCGCCAGCACGCCGATGACCACCAGAACGATCTTGACGGTCTTAGACACGTACGTCTTGCGCTGCTTCTTGCGAGAGCTGGAGGCAGCGCGGGCCTGCTGCTCGGGCGTCGGCGCGGCCTCGGAGTTCTTTTTCTTATTTGCCATAGTTGGCCTTTCGCATAACGAATCGAACAAACGCCATTGTGTCACAACGCGGCCCCCGCGACACGCTTGGTGCATTGGGGACAGGTTAATCTGCACCATTTTGGTGCAAAGGGGGCAGATGTGGCACTTGGCACTTGGGGACGTTCTTTATATGCCGGCACTTGGGGACCGTCCCTTACTGCCAGCAGAAAAGGAACGTCCCCAAGTGCCGACTCAGCCCCACCTTAGAAGTGGCGGCGGATGGCGTCGACCATGCCCTGCGGCGTGGTTTGGCCGAGCACGTCGGCTGCGGCATCGGCGTCCATAAAGATGTTCATGAGCGCCTGCAGGGCCTCGACCTGACCGCCCGGCTCTGCGATGCCCAGATTGATGACGATCTGCGCCGGCACCGGAGCGCCCATGCCAGCCATAGCGTTAAATGTCACGGGCGCGGCGGGCTTCACCACCGCGATATAGGGCTTGGCCACAAACCCCGGATCGGTATGCGGAATGGCAATGTTTGCCGCCGGCATGGCAAGACCCGTGGGATAGGCATCCTCGCGCGTGCGAACGGCGTCGAGCCAACCGGATGCAATGTAGCCACGTGGTGCAAGCTTGCCCTCGAGCCGCGCAAACACCTCATCCGGCGTCGCACACTCCCAATCAAAAAACACCAGCTCAGGCGTAAACAGCGCTTCGCTATCCACCATGCGCTCACCTCTCTCACCTAGCCATCGGGGACGTTCTTAAATGACTAGTCGTTAAAGAACGTCGCAGGTGACTACCCAAAACAAAAGGTGGCCACGCGCGCCTTGGCGCCAATGACCACCCTGACTACTCGGCTAAATTGTACTGTGCGCCGCTAGCCGCGAGGCGCGTCAATTGCGACCTTGCCGCTCTCCAGCACGTGGACGCGGCCGTCGGCGAGCATCTGCACGACCTCGGGATACAGCACGTGCTCAATCGCATGGATGTGCTCCTCAAGCGTGTCGACACCCCAACCTTCCTCGACAGCCAGCACGCGCTGGGCGATGATGGGGCCGTTGTCGTAGATCTCGTTGGCAAAATGCACGGTCACGCCAGTCACCTTGACACCGCGTGCAAAGGCATCGTCGATCGCATGCGCACCGGTAAAGCTCGGCAGCAGCGCCGGATGCAAGTTGACCACGCGGTTGGGAAACGCCGCCAGCAGCGGCGTGTGCACCATGCGCATGTAGCCGGCCATGACCACATACTCGCAGCCGCGCTCGAGAAGCTCGTGCGCGATAATCTCGTCGGCGGCGATGGGGTCGGCGTAGACATCCTTAGACAGCGTGAGCGTCTGGATGCCCGCGCGCTCAGCGCGCTGCAAACCCTTAGCCGAAGGACGGCTCGACACCACAAGCTCAATCGAAGCGTTGAGTTTGCCGGCAGCGATCAGATCGATCAGCGCCTGCAGGTTGGTACCCGAACCGCTGATGAGCACACCGATCTTGAGCGGCTCGGCCGTATCGGTGCCGGTCGGACGGGTGTAGGGCACAAAGCCCAGGCTCTCGGCAGCAGCCATCTGCTCGTTAGCGCTCATCGGAGTACACGACCTTACCGGAGCCCTCGACGCACTCGCCCACGCGGAACGGCTTCTCGCCCAGCGCGACCAGGGCCTCGGTCACGGCAGCCTCGTCCTCGGGGGCGACGATCAGGCACAGGCCAACGCCCATGTTGAAGGTCTTGCATGCCTCGTTGGGCGCGAGCTCGGCCTGGCGCGACACGTAGGTGATGACGGGCGGAACGTCCCAACCCATCTCGGCGCCGTTGCGGGTGACCACGGCGTCGACGTCGTCGGCAAGCGCGCGGTTGAGGTTCTCGGTAATACCGCCGCCAGTGATGTGGGCGATAGCGTGCACGTTGGCGTCGCCGCGCAGCAGCTCCAGAATCGGCTTGACGTAGATGCGCGTGGGAGCCAGCAGGGCGTCTGCCAGCGATGCGCCGCCGAGTTCCTCGAGCGGACGGCTCAGCTCCTCGGCCTTAGCGGCGGCCTCGGGCGTGCCCGGCTTAATGCCGTCGACGCCAATGACCTTGCGCACGAGCGAGTAGCCGTTGGAGTGCACGCCGGTGGAAGGCAGGCCCAGGATCACGTCGCCGGGGCGGACGTTCGCGGGGTCGAGCATCTTGGGACGGTCGACAACGCCCACAGTAAATCCGGCAAGGTCGTAGTCGGCAGGAGCCATGACGCCAGGGTGCTCGGCCATCTCGCCGCCCACGAGTGCGCAGC
Organism: uncultured Collinsella sp.; assembly: GCA_900555225.1. Taxonomy (GTDB): domain Bacteria; phylum Actinomycetota; class Coriobacteriia; order Coriobacteriales; family Coriobacteriaceae; genus Collinsella. The sequence goes on along the minus strand of USKL01000007.1, from coordinate 5,954 downwards.
CCGCGAGCTTGCAGCCATCGGCCACGCCCTTGATGATCTTTGCCATGTGCTCGGCCTCAATGTGGCCGATGGCAACGTAGTCCAGGAAGAACAGCGGCTCGGCGCCCGAAGCCAAAATGTCGTTGACGCACATGGCAACCAGGTCCTGGCCCACCGTCTCGTGACGGTCCATGATCTGGGCGAGCACGAGCTTGGTGCCCACGCCGTCGGTACCGCTAATCAGAATCGGGTCTTCCATATCCTTAAGCGCGGCAGCCGAGAACAGGCCACCGAAGCCACCGATGCCGCCGATGACCTCGGGACGGTTGGTGTCCTTAACCATCTGCTTAATGGCGTCGACGGCGCGGCCGCCCTCGGCGGTATCGACGCCGGCGTCCTCATACGTCACATGCTTGCTGTCGCTCATCTGAGCCTTCCTCTCCCACTACCGTCCGCCGCCCGGGCGCCAAACGGTGCTCATAGTTGCGTTCATTTCGGCGCGCGCCATAACAGCACGCGCCGTCATATCAACAAAACAACAGGTAAAACCTACCAAAATGAACCTGTTCCTACATGGCAGGTTTTAGGCCTCGCCGTGCTTCTCTTCCCAGCTGCGGTCGTCGTATTTCTCGACCACGGCGTCGTCGTCAAAATGCAGCGGCTTATCCAGGTTTCGGGGCTTAAAGCCCTCCATAAACTTGTCGCGGCCAAAGCTCTCGGGAATCGCCACGGGGTAGCGGCCGGTAAAGCACGCATCGCAGTAGCCGCCCTTGGGCATGACCTTCAGCAGGCCCTCGACCGAAAGGAAGGCCAGCGAATCGGCGCCGATATACTCGCAAATCTCGTCGACCGTCTTGTTGGCGCTGATAAGCTGCGACTGCACGTCGGTATCGATACCGTAGAAACACGGCCAGATGACCTCGGGCGAGTTGATGCGGATATGAATCTCCTTGGCGCCAGCGTTGCGCAGCATCTTGACGAGCTGCACCATGGTGGTGCCGCGCACGATGGAGTCGTCGATGACGACCAGGCGCTTGCCCTCGATGTTGTCGCGCAGCGGGTTGAGTTTCATGCGCACGCCCATGGCGCGCAGCTCCTGCGTGGGCTCGATAAACGTACGGCCCACGTAGCGGTTCTTGATGAGGCCCTCGCCAAAGGGAATACCGCTCTCGTGCGAATACCCCTCCGCGGGCGGCAGGCCGGAGTCGGGCACGCCGATGACCAGGTCGGCCTCGACGGGCTCCTCATGTGCCAGCTGACGACCCATGTCGTAACGGCAGGCATAGACGCTCTTGCCGTTCATGATGGAGTCGGGGCGGGCAAAGTAGACCTGCTCAAAGATGCAGTTGGCGGGCTCTTCGGCTGCAGGCACGCCCTGCTCGGATACCAGACCCTCGGCGCTGATGCGCAAGATCTCGCCGGGACGGACGTCACGGACGTACTCGGCACCCACGATGTCGAGTGCGCAGGTCTCGGAGGCAACGACCCAGCCGCCGGCGCGGGTGACATGGGTGGTGGCGTCGACCGTCGCGGCGCCGTCCTGCGACGGCAGCTGCGAAACGGATGCGGCATCGGCCTGGTCCAGACCCTCGTCCACCAGCTTGCCCAGCACGAGCGGGCGAATGCCGTGCGGATCGCGGAATGCGTAGAGCGCCTGCTCGTTAATGAGCGTCATGGCGTAGCCGCCGCGCACGAGCTCCATGGTCTTGCGAATGCCCTCGCGCAGATGGCCTGTACGCTGAGTAAAATAGCCGATAAGCTTGGTCGCGACCTCGGAATCCGAATTGGAGAGGAACGGCACGCCCAGCTCGATCAGCTGGCGGCGCAGCTCGTCGGTGTTGACCAGAGTGCCGTTGTGAGCAAGCGCGATAATGACGCTGTTGATGGTAGAAAGATGCGGCTGCGAGGCTTCCCAGCTCTTGGCACCGGCAGTGCCATAGCGCACGTGGCCCACGGCCAGCTGACCGGAGAGCGTCGACAGGTCGGCGTTGGAGAACACGCGATCGAGCAGTCCCAGGTCTTTGCGAACCATAACCGTGCCGCCGTCGCCCACGGCGATTCCCGCCGATTCCTGGCCGCGATGCTGCAGCGCGCGCAGACCAAAGTACGTCAGTCGAGCCACATCGCGATCGGGTGCCCACACACCAAAAATGCCGCATTCCTCATGCAGCTGGTCGGAGTCCGGATCATACGTCGACATGGTCTTCACCTGTCCCGCGGCGCGCTCGGCCGCGTGGATGGTTTCTTGAGACATGGCATCCCCTCAGAGCCTCGTTATTTGGCGTTACCTGCCCTATTATACGCACGGCAAGACAAGCACTCCCGCGCATGAACAGCGCTTTTTAAAAGCCCACCGAGCTTATAATCCGTTTTGCAGCCAAACATTTTATTGGGCAACCGCCTCGGGGCCGACGATCCCGCATACTTCCGTTGCGACGCGTCTCGCCCGCCGTTAGGGCTTGCATTGTTGCAATTGGGACGTTCGTCCTGTCTTTTGGCAGGTCGGCGGCGTATCCTTGTACCTACAGCAAAACGAGAAAGGTTATGTATGGATCGAAACGAACTCGACCCCAGCGTCCCCAGCGCCACGGAGGTCAAGAAGATCCCCCTCATCATTAAGGTGTACGCCGTCCTGTGCATCCTGTCCGGCGTGGGCACGCTCCCCTCGGTCGGCGCCTTTATGTGGCAGGTCATCACCGCGCTCATCAACGGCAACGCCGCCGCCAAGCTCGGCGACAACACACTCGTCGCGGTCGGCCTTATCGTCGCCGGCATCATGCTCTCTGCGGCAAGCGCCGTCATCCTGATCATCTTTGGCCTGGACCTCATCAAGAACCAGCGCCGCAACGCCGCCCGTCTGTCCTATATCCTTATCGCGTTTACCGTCGTCGAGCTTTTGGTTGACGTGATGCTCCAGGGCATCGGGCCCTTCTTGCTGCGCCCTGCCATCCAGCTCGGCATCCTCGTCGCACTTTCGGCCACCGTCGACCCCACGCTGCGCCAGGAGCGCGAGCTGCAGCGCCGCCTGCAGGAGATGCTCGACCGCGACGCCGCCGCCGAGGGCATGCTCGGGCGCGATGAAACCGGCGAAGGCTACATCAAGCTCAACTACTTCAACCTGTTCTGGGTATTCTTTGTCTGCTGCATACTCGGCCTGATCGCCGAGGACATCTGGCACATGACGGTCGACGATCCGGGCGTCTACCAGAACCGCGCCGGCATGCTGTTTGGCCCCTTCAGCCCCATCTACGGATTTGGCGCCGTACTCATGACCATGGTGCTCAACCGCTTCTATAAAAAGAACCCCATCATTATCTTTTTGGTGAGCGCACTGCTCGGTGCAAGCTTTGAGGTGTTCGTGGGCTGGTTTATGCAAACCTCGTTTGGCGTGGTCTCGTGGAGCTACTCGCATATGAAGCTCTTTGGCATGCCCGATCCGCTCGCCGTCCTTACCGGCGGACGTACCTGCACAGGCTTCGCCTGCCTGTGGGGTCTGGGTGGCCTCATCTGGATCAAGCTGCTGCTGCCGAGACTGCTCAAGCTCATCAACATGATTCCGTGGAAGAGCCGCTACTCGGCTACCGTCATCTTCACCATCATTATGCTGGTCGATGGCGTTATGACGCTGCAGTCGCTCGATTATTGGTATCAGCGCGTCAACGGCACGGAACCGGATATTCCCGTTGCGCAGTTCTACGGCAAGTACTTCGATAATGACTTTATGGAGAATCGCTTCCAGAGCATGACCATGAGCCCCAAGGATGCGACGCGCGTGTAGCGCCCGCCGCGCCCAAAACAAAATGCCCGCCGGTATCACACGTACCGGCGGGCATTTTTATAAACGAGCCTTCTATCGACGCAAGCCTCTACGCCTCGCGCTCGACCTCACTCACGCATTCATTCTTGATGGTGCCAACGAGCGCTTGCAGCGCATCGACCACGTGCGGGCGAATGTCCCCGCCGATGAGCACGAGCATGATGTCGTCGCCTACGGCAAGCTCGCCGCTTGCCAGCCACACGCGCACATAGCCAATACCCGGCATCGCACGCGTCGCCTCGATGGCAGCCTGCACCTTGCTGGCGTCGTAGCCAAACACCATGCCGCCCACCTTGTGGCCCGGCGCCACGCCATCGGTCTCGACTCCGCGCACCTCGGCCTTGGGCGTCGCGCGCACCACACCGTTATGTGTCAGATACATACCGCACGCAGGTGCCGACGAATCGGCCTTGGCCTCGCGCAGCCAAGCATCAACCGAAGGCATCGTTTTGCCATTCTCGGGCATCATTTCCCCTTTCACCGTCATTGAGTAGCCCATCATCTATTCCTCGACCGGAGTGAGCACCATGACGGCACGCGTGTTGCTCAGCGATAACGAACGACAGGTCACAAGCGTTACGACCTTGGTTGCCGAAGCAGCGCGGTCGCCTGCATCACTCGCCACTGCCGAAGCACCGTCGAGCATCTCGGACAGGTAGTTCTTGAGCCCGTCATCGCCCTCAAAATTGGGCGTGCGCGCCTTGGCATACGTGTCCTCAACGACCTTGGTCGCCAGTGGTCGCAGCTTATACGTAGCATCCCGTGTGATGTAGTACACATATTCAATGCTATCGAACGTTGCCTGGTCAGTCGTATCCGAAATCACGTTGAACATCGACCCATCGTTCATATGGTGTCCGTAGATCGTGGTCTGCTGGTCAACCATTCCCGGCGCGGTGTCATCGCTATCCAGGAAAATGGCCCCAGATGCATTGGCCGTACCGTCGAACAGCGTGTTGAGGTATTTGGAGTTGTTGTTGGTCTGCACCACGGGATAGTTGATGTTGGTTCCCGGCACATAAATCCAACCCACAATCTCGGGGTTTGTCTGAGCAAGCGCATCGAAGTCGATAATCGGCACACCGCTGGCGTCCTTATCGCTTATATATTGCTTTTCGATCTTTTGGTACGACTCGCTCGCCTGCTTGTAACCAATCTGCGCATTGATAAAGATGGCAGCGGCGGCAACGATTAGGCCGATGCCAATAATGATGAGCAAGATGGGGATAACGGAGCGGCGCTTTTTGCGCGGCGGCTCGGTATAGCTCGACGGAGCAGCGCCCGACTGTTTCGTAGAACGCGATTCTTTCTTGGCCGTATCATACGACGAAGGGCGATATGCAGCCGGCGTATCCTGGCGATGATGGGACATCGGCGTTACGGGACGCGGTGCGCGCGGCTGCTGAGGAGAGGATGTCCGACCCTGCTGTGCCGCATGGGCAGCACCCGGCTTCGACGGATCGGGAATCTGAGAAGCCTTGAATCGTTTTCCCTGATAGTCGGACATGGCTCTCCTTATACTGCGGTGAAACGGCGGAACGCCTAGGCGTCGGCCATCTCCTGCTTCATCTTCTCGATAACCTTGCGGTACTCGGGGTCGCATGCACCCAGAATCTGCGTGGCGTAAATGGCGGCGTTCTTGGCACCGTTGATGGCAACGCAGGCCACGGGCACACCCGAAGGCATCTGCACCATCGACAGCAGCGAATCCATGCCGCCCAGGTCACTCGTCTTCATAGGCACGCCGATGACCGGCAGCGGCGTAAAGGCAGCCACGACACCGCCCAGGTGAGCAGCCTTGCCGGCGGCGGCGATAATCACTTTGATACCGCGATCAGCAGCAGTCGAAGCCCACTCGTGGACCTTCGCCGGCGTGCGGTGTGCGCTCGCAATGACGAGCTCATAGGGCACGCCCAGCGCCTCGAGCTCGGCGGTGCAACCTTCCATAACGCCCAGGTCGGACTTGGAACCCATGATGATCCCGACAACCGGCTTTTGATCTGCCATAAACAAAGACCTCCTGTTGAGAACGGCGACGCGGCGGATCCGCGACCCTTAACTACTGAGAGTAGTATAGCTGCTCCCGTCCCTGCGGTCTTTGTGGCGCTTCGCGGGCGGGCCAGGCTTTATCTTCACTCCGGTTGCTTCGCAAAGTCGT
>USKL01000006.1 GCA_900555225.1 uncultured Collinsella sp. | reverse complement strand
TCCGCGCGCTCCTTATCCTCATGCTCATTTTTATAGCGGACGTAGGACCACGCCGCGCCCAGCAGGCACAGCAGCGGCACGAAATACAGTCCGATCAATGCCACATATCCCATAGAAGCTCCTCCTCCCGTTTGGGACAGTATACCGAAAAACCGCCGCCGCGTCAAGGTGGAGTGGGAAATAACCCGCCCCCGTCTGCCGCAATGCACATAAAAGAAACTCCGCCCATAAGGCGGAGTTTCTTTTGGGTATCAGGAAAAAGAGTTACTTGGCAGCCTTGGCAGCCTTGGCCTCCTCGGCCTTCTTGAGCTGGGCGGCAGCGGCGCCACCGAACTTGTCGGCGAAGCGCTGGACGCGTCCACCGGTGTCGACGAACTTCTGCTGGCCGGTGTAGAACGGGTGGCACTCGTTGCAAAGCTCAACCTTCATCTCGGACACGGTAGCGTGCGTCTTGAAGGTGTTGCCGCAGGAGCACGTCACCGTGCACTCGACATACTGGGGATGGATACCCTGCTTCATGGTAGGACTCCTTATTGGTCAGGCGCTGGTTACCGATCAGCGCATAAGGCGTCTTGGTTTCCGACCAAGACAACAAACTCGGCTATGGTACCACAGCGCCGCGCGTCCCACAAAAGGTTCACGGTCTTTGTGCAACACGGCGTGGCCAACCGCAGCGGACACGCACCCTGTTGCCCCTTCTCCCATGTTGCAGACGTGTAACGCCGCAGTAAGCACACCCCTTTTGGCGCCAGACAGGTACAATGATGAACACTGTACCGTAGCGGAGCGCCCCGCGCGCGCCGCAATCACGCGAAAGGGTTTCCCATGGCCGAGATCTCGTCCTCCCGTATCGTCATCACCGTCCTTGGCAAGAACCGCCCCGGCATCGTCGCCGGCGTCACCCGCGTCCTGGGCGAGGCCAACGTCGACATCCGCGACATCACGCAGTCCATTATCGAGGACATCTTCACCATGACCATGCTGGCCGATACCGCCGAGTCCAAGCTCGACTTCGCTGAGCTGCAGAAGGCCCTGGCCGAGGCCGGCGAGCTTTCGGGCGTCAACGTGTCCATCCAGCGCGAGGACGTCTTTAACTTTATGTACCGCCTGTAGCGAGCAAGCCGCTGGGGATAGCCTGACGCGCGCATGCCCATGCAAGCCACCCCGATGCGGCCCGGAGAGGAGCGCGCATGGCCTACGACGCCAAGAAAATCTATTACCGCTTCGATGACCACTTGAGCCGACTGGTTCTGGATTACGAAGCAAGCCGCCAGATTTCGTCTGAGAGCGAAAGCCTCTACCACGGCCTGCCGACCGACCCTTATGACGAGGACCTGTTTGTCGAGCACAATGTCAAGCGCGGCCTGCGCAATGCCGACGGCTCGGGCGTGGTCGCGGGCCTCACTCGTATCTCGGATGTGCACGGCTACAACAAGGTCGACGGAAAGGTCGTGCCCGATCAGGGCAAGCTCACGCTTCGCGGCTACAGCATCGAGGATCTGGTCAACAATGCCCAGGCCGAGAATCGCTACGGCTACGAAGAAGTCGCCTATCTGCTTATCACGGGTTCGCTGCCCAACAAGGAAGAGCTCGACGGCTTCTGCGAGCGCCTAGGTGCCTTTAGACATCTGAGCGACGAGTACGTTAAAGAGTTCCCTATGACCACGGTGTCGTCGAGCATCATGAACGTGCTCCAGCGCGCCGTACTGCTGCTCTACGCCTTCGATGCCGAACCAGACGTGATCACGCCTGAGCACGAAATCGACGTCGCCATTTCCATGCTCGCACGTCTCCCGCGCATCGCCGCCTTCGCACACATGGCCTCGGTCGCCAAGCTTCGCGGCTCCGAGGTTCACGTGCCGCACCCTACGCCCGGTCTCTCCACCGCCGAGACCATCCTACAGGTCCTGCGCGGCGGCATGGCGTTCACCCGCGATGAGGCGATGCTGCTCGACGTTATGCTCATGCTGCATGCCGAGCACGGCGGCGGCAACAACTCCACCTTCGCTTGCCGCGTGCTGTCGTCTTCGGCCACCGACCCGTATTCCGCCTACGCCGCGGCTATCGGCTCGCTCAAGGGCCCGCGCCACGGCGGCGCCAATGCCAAGGTCGTGTCTATGCACGAGGACATCCGCGCGCATGTCTCCAACTGGGAGGACGAGGACGAGGTCGCGGCCTACCTGGGCAAGATCCTCGACAAGCAGGCCTTCGACGGCACGGGCCTCATCTACGGCATGGGCCACGCCGTCTATACGCTCAGCGACCCGCGCGCCGAGGTCTGCCGCCGTTACGCGCGCTCACTGGCAGCCAAGAAGGACTTGGGCGAAGAGTTCGCACTCATCGAGCGCATCGAGCGCCTGGCACCGCAGGTGATGCGCGACCACGGCATGACCAAGCCCATCTGCGCCAACATCGACCTGTACACGGGCTTTATCTACAAGATGCTCGGCGTGCCCGAGACGCTCTTTACGCCGCTATTCGCCGTCGCCCGCATGGCCGGCTGGTCGGCACACCGCATGGAAGAGCTCTTCTGCGCGCACCGTATTATTCGCCCGGCCTATCGTCCGGTGATCGAGCCGCTGGAGTACAAGCCACTCGCCGACCGCTAGGACGCGGACCGTTATAGAACTCGAGCGTGGCCAGGGACCCAAGCCCTCGGCCACGCTTTTTATGCCAGCAGAAAGGGCTGCATCAAATGATTGTGTTTTCCGATATGGATGGAACGCTGTTGACGAGCGATAAGCAGATGAGCGATGCCACCTGGGCGATGCTCGACGAGCTCGCTCGACGCGGGATTGAATTTGTGCCCTGCACGGGACGTCCGCTGTCGGGCATCTTTGAGCTCATTCTCGCCCATCCCGCCGTGCACTACGCGGTCTGTGCCAACGGCGCCAGCGTCTGGCAGCTCGACGAGGATACGCCCACCGACGCCTCGCGCGCCACGTGCATCTTGAGCCGTCCGCTCGATTGCGGCATTGCCCACCGCATCCATCGCATTGCCGCCGGCCACGATGTGACCTTCGATATCTTCGCGGATGGACAGTGCTTCCTCCCCCGCTCGCTTTACGGGCGCCTGGATGAGTTCTGCGGCGGTGACCCCCACATCGCGGCTTCGCTCAAGCGCACACGAACACCGATCGACATGGATATCGACAGCAAGATCGACGAGGTCGAGACGCTCGAACGTATCGCCATGTACTGGCACGACCCGGCCGATCGCGACGCCATCGCGGCGGCGCTCGACACGCTCGGAGGCATTGAGGTCACGCGTTCGTACGCCATGAATATCGAGGTCATGGGTGAGGGCGCCACCAAGGGAACGGCCCTCACGTGGCTATGCGAGCACCTGGGCGAGCGTCTCGCCGACGCCTGGGCGTTCGGCGACAACATCAACGACATCCCCATGCTGCAGGCAGCGGGCCATGGCATGGCCATGATCAACGCCGAGCCCGAAGATCGCAAGGCCGCCGACGCCATTACCGAATACGACAACGACCACGACGGCGTCGCCCGCACCATCATGGCCGCCCTTGCCTAGTCATTGGGGACGTTCTTAAACGACTAGTCACTGGGGACACTCTTCGCAAAAAGCCGCAAGGACTGTCCCCCACTGTCGGCAGAAAAGGAACGTCCCCATCTGCCGGATTAGGAGAGACTCTCCAGCACGCGACGGAGCTCCTGCTGGACGGCGTGGTCGCGGTTACAACCCACCACACGATCGGCCACCGCCTTGAGCGCGGGGCGCGCGTTTTCCATCGCGCAGCCCGTGCCGACAAAGCGAATGATCTCGTAGTCGTTCATCGAGTCGCCAAACGCCATGACCTCGTCGCGTCCAATGCCGTAATGCTCCGCGAGCTGCGCGATACCCGAGGCCTTCGACACACCAGGCTGCATGGCATCGATCCACGCGTTGCCCGAAGGCGCAAAAGTAAAGAGCTGACCAAGTTCGCGCTGTAGCACGTACGCGCTGTCCATAACCGCACTGTCGTCGCAAAAGATACTCGCTTTGATGATATTTACGCTGGGATCGGGCAGCTCCCAAATGCGCTCGGCATTGGGAAGGTCCTTATCGACCTCACGCACGAACTTGCACTCGTCATCGAGCAGGAAGGACTTGGTTCGGTCAAAGAGCGCAAGATGCAGATTGGGAAACGTCCTGACGGCTTGGGCGAGCCTTCGAATCGCCAGGTGGGAATACACCTCACGGTCTACCATCTTACCGTCGGCGTAGACCTGAGCGCCGTTAGCGGCGACAAAGTCCATCTTGTCGCGAACGGGCGCAAAGAACTCGCACAGGCGATCGTAGCGACGACCTGACGATGCAGCGAAATGCACGCCATGCTCGTGTAGCGCCAGAATCAGTTCGTAGGTCTCGGGAGGCACCTGGTCGTTTTCGTCAAGCAGTGTGCCGTCCATATCGGATGCAATCAGTTTAAACATGGAAAAGCTCCCTTCGGGCTTGTTGGAATCGAACGTGTATCCGATTCCAACGTACCCAAAGGGAGCTCAAATAAGACTCCGCGGGCGTAAACGTTACAAGGACCTGGCAAATAGCTCACACATGCCAGAGGCCCCACGGTCGCGACGTCAGGCGGCCCGCCAAAGAATGTCCCCAACGACTAGTCGTTTAAGAACGTCCCCGATGACTAGTCGGCGAAGGTGAAGGTTGTAACGTCGAACATGCCCTCGGGGCGGATGCGGAGCGTCGGGATGACCGGCAGGGGCAGGAAGATGATGCCCATGATGGGGTCGAGCGGCGGCTCGATGCCCATGGCGCGCGCCTTGACCATAAAGTCGTCGTGCTGTGCGGCGACATCCTCTGCCGTGCCTTCGCTCATAAGACCACCGAGCGCCAGCGGAATGCGCGCCACGACCTCGCCGTTGCGCACCAGTACGTGACCGCCCTGGCCCACGGCCTCAACGGCAGCCATCATATCCGCCGCATTGTCGCCCACCACGCACACGTTGTGTGAGTCGTGGCCGATCGTGGAGGCAATGGCGCCACCCGTGATGGTGAAACCGCGCACCCAGCCGCGACCGATATGCTTGCCGACCAGGCCCAGGCCAGCGGGGCCGTCGCCATCGGCGCCCTCGGCCTGCAGCGACACGCCGCGGCCATGGCGCTCAATCAGCATAATGCGGCGCAAGTCCTCGGCGCTCTCGGGGCGGGCCATACCCGTGATAGCCATACCCGGGATAACATCGATAACGGCCTCGCCCGGCTTAAAGGCATAATCGAACACGTCAAGCGAAAGCTTCGGCAGCTTAACGGAAGCACGCAGCTCATCGGCAAGCGCTGCGACCTCGGCCGTCTCGGGTGCGACCTCGCCCACAAAGGTGCCATCCTGCGCCACCAGGGCACCGGCGGCATAAACACGATGCGGAGCCTTGGCAAACGTCAGGTCATCGAGCAGCAGCAGGTCGGCGCGCTTGCCCGGGGCGATTGCACCGCGTAGCTCGTGCGGGTCGCGGCAGCCGTGATCTAGCCCAAACGCCTCAGCCGTGGAAAGGGACGCCATAGAGATGGCGACCACCGGGTCGACGCCGGCCTCGATGGCCACGCGGCAGGCGTTGTCGATCATGCCGGTCGAAAGCGCGTCGGAGGGAGCGCGGTCGTCGGTCGCAAAGCAGCAGCGGCGGGCGCGGGCGGGGTTTTCCAGCAGCATCGGGGACAAATTGGCCAGATCGTGGCTGCACGTGCCCTCACGCAGCATCACATACATGCCGCGGGACAGTTTATCGAGCGCCTCCTCGGGAATCGTCGACTCGTGGTCGGCGATAATACCCGCCGCGGCATAGGCGTTGAGGTCCTTGCCGGCAACGAGCGGCGCGTGGCCGTCAACCTGCTTGGACGGCGTCTGGTTGGCAGCATCGACGCGAGCGCAAGTCTCGGGGTCGGCCATAAAGACGCCCGGCAGGTTCATCATTTCGCCCAGACCAAAGACATCGCCTGGATGCTCGGCAAAAAACGCCTGCATATCGGCAGCAGAAATAACGGCACCGGCCTGCTCGTCGGGCAGCGCGGGCACGCACGAAGGCATCATGTATTTGATGGAGATGGGTGCGCGGCGGCCGTCCTCAATCATAAAGCGCAGGCCGTCCAGGCCCGCCACATTAGCAATCTCGTGGCTGTCGGCAATGGCGGTGGTAGTACCGCGCGTCGCGGCCATGCGAGCATACTCGGCGGGACGGATGTTCGAAGACTCGATATGCAGATGCCCGTCAATAAAACCGGGAGCGAGATAGCGACCCTGGCAGTCGATGACCTCAGTTGCCTCATAGGTGCCAGCGGCATCGTCGCGACCATCGTAGAGCACGCCGACGATCACACCGTCCTTGACGGCAACGCTACCGGGCGCCACGCGCTGGCCATACACGTCGACGATCTGTGCATTGGTAAACAGCGTGTCGACGGGCACGCGGCCCTCGGCGGCCTCGATCACAGTCCTCATGACCTCAACGGACATACATACTCCTTTAACCGTAGAAAAAAGCTGCGGAGCGGACAAGCCTTCACCGCAGCATGCTCATAGCCATTGTATGCCCAAACGATGGGTCAACAATACGCCTCTCCGCTTAACGGCACACGCCACTTGGTGCAATGGGGACTGCCGCTGAGCACCAATGACTACTCGACGACTACTAACTGCCGTCCCGACAACAAAAACGCCGATGTTTTGGCATCGCCAGCGAGCGAGTCGCATTTGAGACAAGGTGACGTGAAACGAAAGGGCGCTGACCTTCTGGTCGCGCCCTTGAAGTTGAACGTCAGATTGTCCAAATGCGGCCCGCGCAGCGTCGAGCAGTTACGGCGTTTGGTAAAACGCCGTAACTAACGTGCTCCGTACTGCTCGTAGTAGGCGTCGATGGCGGTCTTGAGCTCGTCGTCGATGACAACCTTGCCGTCGATCTCGTGGTTGTAGAGGGTCTCGACGACCTCAGCCATGGAGACGATGCTCGCGACGGGGAAACCGTACTTGGCCTCGATCTCCTTCTGCGCGGTGGTCACACCGCCCTTGCCGACCTCCATGCGGTTGAGGGACACGATCAGGCCCTTGATCTCGACATCGGCAGCAGCCTTGACCTTGGGATAGGTCTCGTCGATGGACTTGCCGCTGGTGGTAACGTCCTCGACCATGACCACACGGTCGCCGTCCTTGGGCTCATAACCCAGCAGGTTGCCCTTATCGGCACCGTGGTCCTTGGCCTCCTTGCGGTCGCAGCAGTACTTGACCTCCTTGCCGTACAGCTCGTGGTAGGCAATTGCGGTCACGACGGCCAGCGGAATACCCTTGTAGGCCGGTCCAAACAGCACATCAAAGTCGTCGCCAAAGTTATCGTGGATGGCCTGGGCGTAATACTCGCCCAGCTTCTTGAGCTGATAGCCCGTCACGTAAGCGCCGGCGTTCATAAAGAACGGGGACTGACGGCCGCTCTTGAGCGTAAAGCTGCCGAACTTAAGGACGTCGGACTCGACCATAAACTTGATGAACTCTTGCTTGTAAGCCTCCATGCGGGCTCCTCTCGTAATCGCGTACGTGCCTTCCAGTTTAGCGCAGGCGAAGCGTCGATGCGGGCGCGCTTTGGGGCCACGGCATTCTGTAAAGGCTTTGTCAGGGGGAATGGTTTTCCGAACAATGGGGTTGACATGTCAAACCCCCTCATCAAGAATACGGGCGGATTAAAAAGGGGTACGAGATACCCAAAGCGCGCTGCGCTCAGCCTTTAGGAGGTGTGCCATGGAAGGCAGTCCTAGTCGAAAAACCTGCATGTCGCCCTCGGCACGCCGCGAGGACTCCGCACACGCATAAACGCCACCGGCAGATCGTCACCCCCCCCCACAAAGGTGTCTGTCCCCTTTGTGGGGGTTCGTGAGCTTGACGTGAGCGACATCTAGGTTTTTTGCAACTCAATACGACACGTACGCTAACTCCCTTCAACAAGGAGGACCCTATGCTGATGCTCAAAACCGCCACGGTACTCGAAGCCATCTCCAAGCGCCGCCGCACGGCGCGCCCTGCCGCTCACACCGGCCTGTCCAAGAACACCATATTCGCCGCCACCCATAGCGCCGAGGACGCCCTCGTACTGCTTGACGCCACGGCAAACGGCCTCACCGCCGAGCAGGCAACCGAGCGCCTGGACGCCTCCGGCCCCAACACCATCGAGGCACCGACCAAGACGCTCGCCCGCCGCATCGCCGACGCGTTCATCGATCCCTTCGCCGGCATCCTCGCCGCGCTCGCGCTGGTCTCGCTCTACATCGACGTGCTCGCCGTGCCCGAGCCGCAGCGCGACCCCTCCACGGTCATCGTCATCGGCATCATGCTGCTGGTATCGGGCGGCATGAAGTTTATCCAGGAAGCCCGCAGCGGCAATGCGGCAGAGGCCCTCAAGGACCTGGTCTCCAACACTTGCACCGCCCTGCGCGACGGCGAGCGCGTCGAGATCCCCTTCGACGAGCTCGTCCCCGGCGATGTGATCCGTCTCTCTGCCGGCGATATGGTGCCGGCCGATGCCCGCATCATCACCGCGCGCGATCTGTTTGTGATCGAGTCCGCGCTCACCGGCGAGAGCGAGGCCGTCGAGAAGACAGCTGCCATCACCGTCGTCGAGGGTGCCGACGGCTCCGCGCTGCCGCTCTCCGCCTGCAAGAACATCGTCTTTACCGGCACCTCCGTGCAAAACGGCACCGCCATGGCGCTTGTCGTTGCCACCGGCTCGGACACCTACCTGGGCAGCATCGCCAAGATGCTCAACGGGCGCGGCGAGAAGAGCGCGTTTGACCGCGGTGTCTCGAGCGTCTCCATGCTACTCGTACGCCTCATGCTCGTTATGGCGCCGGCCGTCTTTGCCATCAACGCCGCCACCAAGGGCAACGTCATCGACGCGCTGCTGTTCGCCACGAGCGTGGCCGTGGGCATCACGCCGCAGATGCTCCCCGTCATCGTGACCACAAGCCTGTCGCAGGGCGCCAAGGACCTCGCCCGCCGCCAGGTTATCGTCAAGGAGCTGCCGGCAATCCAAAACCTCGGCGCGATGGACGTCCTGTGCTGCGACAAGACCGGCACCCTCACCGAAGACCGCATCGTGCTCGAGCGCTACCTCAACACCGACGGCAACGAGGACGCACGCGTGCTGCGTCATGCGTTTTTGAACAGCTTCTTCCAGACCGGCCTCAAGAACCTTATCGACCTGGCCGTAATCGACCGTGCCGACGTGACGCCCTCGACCGTCGCACCCGATTCCATGCTGGGTCAGAGCCTGCGCGACCGCTATACCAAGGTCGACGAGGTGCCCTTCGATTTCTCGCGCCGTCGCCTGAGCGTAGTTGTAGCCGACGCCCAGGGCAAAACCCAGATGGTTACCAAGGGAGCTGCCGAGGAAATGCTCGAGATCTGCTCCTTTGTCGAGATCGATGGCATCGCTCAGCCGCTCACCGACGAGAAGCTCGCCCAGATTCGCAAGCAGATCGTCGGACTTAACGCTGAGGGCCTACGCGTAATTGCCGTGGCGCAGAAGACCAATCCGCGCTGCGTGGGCGAGTTTGGCATCGCCGACGAGTGCGACATGGTGCTGATGGGCTTTTTGGCCTTCCTCGATCCGCCCAAAGCAAGTGCCGCGGGCGCCGTCGCCGCCCTCGAGGCCAAGGGCGTGGCGGTCAAGGTCCTAACCGGCGACAACGACCGCGTCGCCGCCACCGTCTGCGAGCAGATTGGTATCGATGCGAGCAACGTCTTGCTCGGCTCCGAGATCGATGCGCTCGATGACGCCGAACTTGCCGAGCGCGCCGAGAAAACCCACCTCTTCGCCAAGCTCTCGCCGCTGCAGAAGGCGCGCCTGGTACGTGTCATGCGCGAGATGCTCGGCCACACCGTGGGCTTTATGGGCGACGGCATCAACGACGCCGCCGCCATGCGTGCGAGCGATTGCGGCATCTCGGTCGATTCGGCCGTCGATATTGCCAAGGAATCCGCCGATATCATCTTGCTTCAGAAGGACCTGGGCGTGCTCGAGCGCGGCATCATCGAAGGCCGCCGCACTTACGGCAACCTGATCAAGTACCTCAAGACCACGGTGAGCTCCAACTTTGGCAATGTGCTGTCCGTGACCGTCGCGAGCCTGTTCTTGCCGTTTTTGCCCATGAGCGCCCTGCAGCTGGTACTGCTGTCGCTGGTCTACGAGATCGTGTGCATCGCACTGCCGTGGGACACCGTCGATGACGCCTGGACTGCCCGCCCGCGTGCCTGGGACGCCGCATCCATCAAGGGCTTTATGCTCGAGCTGGGCCCCGTGAGCTCGCTGTTTGACATCGTGACCTTCGCCGCGCTCTTCTTTGTCGTGTGCCCCGCCGCCGTGGACGCAAGCTGGTCCGAGCTTGCCGCCGCGGGCGACGTCGCGGGTATGGCGACCTTTGCTGCGCTCTTCCAGAGCGGCTGGTTTGTCGAGTCCATGTGGTCGCAGACACTCGTGGTCCACATGTTGCGCTCCCCGCATCTGCCGAGCCCGCGCGACCACGCCGCGCCCGCATTGTGCGTTCTTACCGTGGTGGGCCTGGCGCTCGTCACCTGGCTGCCGACAAGCCCCATCGCCGATGCGCTCGGCCTCATGCCGCTGCCCACGAGCTTTTTTGGGCTGCTCATTGGCATCGTTACCGCCTATATCGCGCTCACCCAGCTGGCGAAGCGCCGCTACATTGCCCGCCACGGCGAGCTGCTGTAGCAAGTAGACGGAAAACACCCTGCCAGCTGCCGTTGCCACTACCACAGCTGCCAACGCCGCTGCCGTTGCCTCTGCCGCCGCCGCAGTCTATCCCCCCAGCAGTTGCGGTGAAATAGTTCCTGTTTAAAGCCCCGTGACTTTAATTTAGGGACTATTCCACCGCAACTTATTGGAGGATTAGCTAGTCCTTGGGCGTCCAGGACCAGAAGAAGTTGATAAGGGCTACACGCGAGGCGGTACCGGCCTTTTTGTTGATCGAGGAAATGTGGCGGTAGAGCGTGGAGCGCGAAAGAAAGAGCGTTGTGGCGATGTCCTGAACGCTCTGGTCCGAAACGACCAAGACCTCAAGAATATCGCGCTCGCGCTCTGTAAGCCCAAAGGTGGCGACGAAAGCATCGAGGCGTTCATCGGACGTGAGCTCCGCTGCCTCCACGGGCTCGGGGTCGGAGCATGTGGGCGCAAGATCCCCACCAAGATCGTCGGTGGCAAGCGGCAGTCCGTCCCGCATCGCGGCATCATCGGCTCGTTGCCCCAACTGCCCCAGCAGCGTAATCGCAATGCCCACAAACATCACGAGCGCCGCACCGACCGCAGCCAGCACGTTTTGACTCGAGATAATCGCCACTGCCGGCGCCGTCACGAACATCGAGCACACGTTGTTGACGACGCGACCCATGCACGGCCAAAAATATGACCAGCGCGCATAGAGCGAGACGTCGGCATATTTTGTGGTAAAGAACACCACGAAAAAGCCCGAGCCCAGATAAAAGATGATCGTGGCAGCAAGCTCGTTGCCGCCATTGCCATCGACGATGAGCACAAAGAACGAAAACGTGGACAGTATGGCGGCACATGTCATGCCGATATTCATATACGAGCGGCCGTGCAGGTCAAATAGTGCGCCAGCGACCAACGAGCTCACGACAAGCAGCAGGCGCGGCCAATCGCCCAAATCGACGGTTCCGACAGCATGCAGGGTCGTGAAGCCCGCGTTGAGAGCAGCGAATACGCTGGAAAGATACGCCGTCGCCACGGTCAGGCGAACTACGGCGCGACGGAATGCCGCCTTTGCCTCGGGATCGTCATGCCACTTGGCGCCATATTCCAGAGCATCTACCGAAAGCCCGGCAGCACTGGGTTCAAAGCTGGGATCGGACTCGTCGCGCAGCTTGGCGCGTCGGGCACCGTGGAGCAACGCCACCTGCGCGATCGCACAGACGACCAGAACAGCCTGCTGAGGAATGCCGACAGGCATCACCATGTGGTTGATCACCTGTACCAGAACGCCCATGGCATAGGAAAGTGCGGCGGCGCGCGCCAAGCAGGGCGTTCGCGCAAAGCGCCGCGCAAGATTGGCATGGGCGGTCGATCCGCAATAGCCCAGGGCGCAGCACGCCACCAGGCCGCCGGCAATTACTACCTCAAACCGCACTGCCGTAATCATCAGCAGCAACGCCGATACCAACAGCACGCCTGTAATATCGCTCGTCGCATCGATCGTCTGGGGAAGGCGATAGTACAGAAATGGGCGCACGAAAAAGCCAATCACGCTCGCGCCGACAACGATGCTCTCGTAGATGACGACCTCACTCGATGGCACGAACTCGGCTATGCGCACATCAAAGAGATACTCGCACGCCAAAAACGTGAAGAAGAACAGCGCCAGGCATATAATCTCCCGAATGCCCCGACGCAGATATGCGGTTGTGTCTCCCATGCCCCTCATGGTTAACCCCCCCAGCCGCTCAATTGTCTGGAAATCTATTTTAATAAAGAACCAGTCTCAATATCGAAGCCAGGCTCGAAATGTTGCCAATTCGACCCCAGCCGTCCACATCACGCCGCGATTTTGAGCCGCATGGACCAGAAGGGACGCGCGCGATCTCTAGCTCGGCCAGGAGTGTCTCCAACTACCACTCATTTAAGTACGTCCCCAATGAGTGGCCCCAAAATCCGCAGACGGCAAGGCGCCCGGCGAGCATTAACTGCTCGCCGGGTGCCTTGGTCAGGAGGCTATGAGGATGAGCACGCGAAATCCACAGCGGTCAGGCCCGCCCCCTAAGGGCCTGAGGTGCTCAAGATTGGGGGCGACAAGCCCGACGAAGCGTACTTAGGTACGCGAGGAGGGTTGGAGCCCCAAGGTTGAGCGCCTCAGTGCCCTTAGGACAGGCCCTCACCATTAGAAGCAATAACCTTCTTGTACCAGTCGAAGCTCTTCTTCTTGGAGCGCTTGAGGGTGCCGTTGCCGGCATCGTCGCGGTCGACGTAGATAAAGCCGTAGCGCTTGGACATCTCGCCCGTGCCGGCAGACACCAGGTCAATCGGGCCCCAGGTGGTGTAGCCCAGCAGGTCAACGCCGTCCTCGGTCACCGCATCACGCATTGCGGCAATATGCTGACGCAGGTAGTCGATACGGTAGTCGTCGTTGATGGAGCCATCCTCCTCGACAACGTCCCTGGCGCCCAGGCCGTTCTCAACCACAAACAGCGGCTTCTGATAACGGTCGTACAGGTCGTTAAGGGTGATGCGGAAGCCCAGCGGATCGATGGCCCAGCCCCACTGGCTCTCCTGCAGGTAGGGGTTCTTGGCGCCGGCGAAGGCGTTGCCCTGGGTGCGCTCGACATCGGGGTTATCGGTACCGGCAGAGCAGCGGGTGCTGTAGTAGCTAAAGCTGATGAAGTCGACGGTGTTGGCAGCCAGGATCTCGCGGTCCTCGTCCGTCATGCCCACATCGATGCCCAGGCGCTCGAGCTTCTTGACGGCATAGGCCGGGTAGTAGCCGCGGCTCTGGACGTCGACGAAGAAGTAGTTGTCCTGGTTGTCGAGCTGCGCCTGGCGCACGTCGCCCGGACGGCAGCTGTAGGGGTAGTAGCTACCTGCGGCGAGCATGCAGCCGATCTTGACCTCGGGGTCGATCTCGTGGGCAATCTTGGTTGCCCAAGCGCTGGCGACGAGCTCGTTGTGGGCGGCCAGGTACTCGACGGCCTCCTTGTTCTCGCCCTCCTCAAAGACCAGACCGGCACCCATAAACGGCAGGTGCAGAATCATATTGATCTCGTTGAAGATGAGCCAGTACTTCACCAGGCCCTTGTAGCGGGTGAAGATCGTGGTCGCGAGGTTCTTGTAGAAGTCGATGAGCTTGCGGTTGCGCCAGCCGCCGTACTCCTTGATGAGGTGAATCGGGCAGTCGAAGTGCGTGATGGTCACGAGCGGCTCGATGCCGTGCGCCTGACACTCGCGGAATACATCCTCGTAGAAGGCCAGGCCAGCCTCGTTGGGCTCGGTCTCATCACCGTTGGGGAAGATGCGGGTCCATGCCAGGCTCATGCGGAAGGTCTTAAAACCCATCTCGGCAAAGAGGGCGATGTCCTCTTTGTAGTGGTGGTAGAAATCAATGCCGGTCTGCGCGGGATAGTAATAGCTGTCCTCGAAGTCGAGCATCTTGCGCTGGCCGGAGACCACCGCGTAGCGCTCGGGGCCGTGCGGAGCCACATCCACGTTGGCCAAGCCGCGGCCGTCCACGTCGTAGGCGCCCTCGCACTGGTTAGCAGCCGTCGCGCCGCCCCACAGGAAGTCATTACGGAAAGCCATGCATCGATCCTTTCATACGCTGTTGTCATAGGCTCAGTATCCCTACAAACAACGCGTCGCTCAACGGCAACGACGCAGGCCGATACTTCTTTTCACGCGCGGGTGCTCGGACACTTTTTGATACCCGCCTGCCCAAACCACCAACCACCACAAAGGGGACGGGCACCTTTGTGGTGGTTTGGGCAGGTTTGTCTCGATCTGTAACAGGTAGAGACGATTTAGCCCACTAGATGTTACAGATCGAGACAGAAGATTCTAGTCCACGGCGATGTCGAGGTTCTTGCCGATGAGGCCTACGTAGCCGCCTTCGCCGGCGGGATATTTGACTGAATAGGGAAAAAAGGAAAAAATAGGAAAAAAAGGAAAGGAGACTCATGACTGAAACCATCTTCTCTCCCTCATTTGGAAATCGCCCGTCCTATCTGGTGGGGCGCGGGAACGTGATTTCGACATTCATCTCCGGCCTTGAGCAGGAGCCGGGCAATCGAGACCGAGCCATGCTCATGCTCGGCCAGCGAGGCAGCGGCAAAACGGTTCTGCTGTGGGAACTTGCCGATCGCGCACGCAAGCTCGGCTTTGTTGTCGCCACGCCCACCGTAGCCTCCGAGGATATGCTCGAGCGCATTGTTGAGAAAATCCAGGAAGCAGGCGAGCCGTACGTCAATAAACGCCGCCTTCCCAAACTCACGAGCGGCAGTCTAAGTGTTTTTGGGTTCTCGGCAGGCCTCGAGTTCACACGAGACGTGCAGGAGACCAAGAGCTTTCAGTTCAAACTCACGCAGCTCGCGCGCAAACTGACCGAGCAGGGACACGGCACCCTCGTCCTTATCGACGAGCTCCAAGCAAATTCACCCGAGATCAGACAGCTCGTCACCGCCTATCAAGAGCTCGTCGGCGAGGGACTCAACGTCGCGCTCGTCATGGCGGGCCTCCCGGGAGCAGTCTCCGCGACACTCAACGACCGCGTACTGACATTTCTCAACCGCGCATGCAAAGTCACGCTCGAACCGCTTTCAGTCGGAGATGTCGATGCATATTATCAACGGGCTTTCGAAGAGCTCAACCTTGATATTCCAGGCGATCTTCGCCTCCGTGCCGCTCGTGCAACCCAAGGTTCGCCCTATATGCTGCAGCTCATCGGCTACAACATCGCCAATCGTTGCGAGGCCGGAAAACGCGTAACGCCAGAGCAAGTCGACGGAGCTATCGAAGCGTCAAAGGCCGATTTCGAAAACGATGTTTGTGAAACGACGCTCGCCGCGCTATCGGACCAAGACGTCGCGTTTCTCGACGCAATGATTGATGACGAAGACGCCGTCTCGCGCATTTCCGATGTTGCGAAGCGCATGTCAGTCACACCCGACTATGCGCAAAAGTATCGCCGTCGCCTCATCGACGCCGGCGTTATCGAACAAGCGCGCCGCGGTTACGTGCGTTTCGCTGTTCCATATATGGCTGACTATCTGCGCAGCCAGCTCTAGGCAGCCACCACAATGGGGACAGGCACCTTTGTGGTGGATTGGGCCCGGTTTGTCTCGATCTGTAACAGTTAGGCCGCCAAAATCGGGCCTGGTGTTACAGATCGAGATTTTCGGGCGGCCTCTACGGTATGTCTCGATCTGTAACAGGTAGAGACAATTTAGCCCGCTAGATGTTACAGATCGAGACGAAAGATTCTAGTCCACGGCGATGTCGAGGTTCTTGCCGATGAGACCTACGTAGCCGCCTTCGGCAGCCTTGGGGCTGTCAGCATGGCAGAGAACCCACTTGTCGGCCTTCCAGTAGCAGTAG
>USKL01000005.1 GCA_900555225.1 uncultured Collinsella sp. | reverse complement strand
TCGATCTGTAACATCTAGGATCAAAAATGGCTGCTAGATGTTACAGATCGAGACGGTAGTGCGCCTGGGCAGCGGCGGGCTGACATCTCAGTACCCTATCTCTTAATCACTCAGAAAATCTTATATATAGAGACTTAGATTTGTGTATAAGATCGCGCAAAGCTGGCAACAATACTTCTCGAACAACGTGAAGCCGCCCCGTAGGGCGGCCGCCCCAAGAGAGGTGATTCCATGAGAATCGATAAGCTAGCAATGACGTCGCGCGAGGCGTTGCAGACCGCCATGAGCACGGCTGCCGATGCGCAGGCCGGCGCGGTGGAGCCGATCCACCTGCTGTCTGCCCTGCTCGGTGCCGGCGAGCGCAATATCTCCGTGATCATCGAGCGCATCGGTGCCGACCCGGCTCAGCTCGCACGCTCCACACAGGATGCCATCGACCACGCGCCCAAGGTTTCGGGCGAGGGCCAGCAGATGGGCCTGTCCAACGAGCTCGTCCGCGTCATCGAGAAGGCCGAGAAGAAGGCCACCAAGATGGGCGACAGCTTTGTGGTGACTGAGCATCTGTTGATGGCGCTTGCCGAGGACAAGGGCGAGGCGGGCCGCGTTCTGCGCGACGCGGGCGTCACCAAGGAGCGCATCGAGCAGGTCTACGAGGAGCTGCGCGGTGATGACCGCGTGACGTCTGCCGAAGACAAAACCCAGTTTGAGGCCTTGGAGCAGTACGGTCGCAACATCTGCGACCTCGCCCGCGCCGGTAAGCTCGACCCGGTCATCGGCCGTACCGACGAGATCCGCCGTACCATTCAGGTCCTGTCCCGCCGCACCAAGAACAACCCCGTGCTCATCGGCGAGCCGGGCGTCGGCAAGACGGCCATCGTCGAGGGCATCGCCCAGCGTATCGTGGCCGGCGACGTGCCGAGCACCCTGCGCGACCGCGACCTCATCGAGCTCGACATGAGCGCGTTGGTCGCCGGCGCCAAGTACCGCGGCGAGTTCGAGGACCGCTTAAAGGCCGTGCTCAAGGAAGTGCAGAAGTCCGAGGGCAAGGTCATCCTGTTCATCGATGAGCTCCACACCATCGTGGGCGCGGGTGCCACCGAGGGTTCCATGGACGCCGGCAACATCCTCAAACCGGCGCTCGCTCGTGGCGACCTGCACGCGATCGGCGCGACCACGCTCGACGAATATCGCAAGTACATCGAGAAGGACGCGGCGCTCGCGCGTCGTTTCCAGACCGTTATGGTGAGCGAGCCTACCGTCGAGGACACCATCTCGATCCTGCGTGGCCTGAAGGAGAAGTACGAGATCTTCCACGGCGTGCACATCACCGATAGCGCGCTCGTGGCCGCCGCCGACCTTTCCGATCGCTACATCGCCGACCGCTTCCTGCCCGACAAGGCCATCGATTTGGTCGATGAGGCGGCAAGCCGCCTGCGCATGGAACTCGACAGCATGCCGGTCGAGATCGACGCCACCACGCGTCAGCTCACTCAGCTGCAGATCGAGGAACAGGCGCTCATGAAAGAGACCGATGACGCCTCCAAGGAGCGTCTGGAGGCCCTGCGCCAGGAGATTGCCGAGGTCCAGGAAAAGCTTAACGTGCAAAAGGCCGGCTGGCTCAACCAGAAGAACGCCATCGACCACGTGCAAGAGCTCAAGGGGCAGCTCGACGAGGCCAAGAGCGAAGAGGAGCGCGCGACGCGCAATGGCGATTTGGGTCGTGCGTCCGAGCTGCGCTACTCCGTGATTCCGGGCCTGCAGCAGCAGATTCAGGATTCCGAGGCCGCGCTCGAGGCGCAAAAGCAGCAGGACGGCGAGGGCCTCAACGAACAGGTGACCTCCGATGAGATCGCCGAGGTCGTGAGCGCCTGGACCGGCGTGCCCGTCTCCAAGATGATGCAGGGTGAGCTCGACAAGCTGAAGGGTCTGGAGGGCGAGCTGCATAAGCGCGTCATCGGCCAGGACGAGGCCGTCTCCGCCGTTGCCGCAGCTGTGCGCCGCAGCCGTGCGGGCCTCTCCGATCCGGACAAGCCCATCGGCAGCTTCTTCTTCCTGGGCCCCACCGGCGTGGGTAAGACCGAGCTCGCCAAGGCGCTTGCCGAGTGCCTGTTCGATGACGAGCGCGCGCTCGTGCGTATCGACATGTCCGAGTACATGGAGAAGTTCAGCGTCCAGCGTCTGATCGGTGCGCCTCCGGGATACGTGGGCTACGACGAGGGCGGCCAGCTCACCGAGGCCGTGCGCCGTCGTCCGTACTCTGTGATCTTGCTCGACGAGATGGAGAAGGCCCATCCAGATGTCTTTAACGTGCTGCTACAGGTGCTCGACGACGGCCGCCTGACCGACGGTCAGGGTCGCCAGGTGTCCTTCAAGAACACGATCATTATCATGACGTCTAATGTGGGCTCCAAGGCTATCGCCGAGCTATCCGGCAAGGACGAGGAGGAGATGCGCCATCAGGTCAACGCGGCCATGGCTCAGACCTTCCGCCCCGAGTTCCTCAACCGTATCGACGATATCGTGGTGTTCCATCCGCTCGGTATGGCGCAGATCGAGAAGATCGTCGACATCCAGCTCGCCGACGTCCGCGCGCGTCTGGCCAAGGAGCGCATGACGCTTGCCATCACCCCGGCGGCCAAGCAGATGCTCGCCGTGGGCGGCCTGGACCCGGTCTTTGGCGCCCGTCCGCTCAAGCGTCTGGTTCAGCGCGAGGTCGTGGATGCCATCGCCGCCGCTATCATCGACGGCACGGTGCGCGAGGGCGATCAGGTGACGGTCGATGTCGACAAGGACGGTGGCTTTACCGTCGTGTGCGACAACACGCCGGCGGCCACCTACGAGGTTCCCGACGCCGAGTAGATTTATGGGACATGCCTTAAAATCTGCCAGCAGTCTCTAAACGCCAAGGGCGGCGGATCCAATTGGGTCCGCCGCCCTTTTTCGTGCGACAATCGATGGTGTTGAACATGAGTACATGGCAAGGAGCTATGCAGATGAAAGACGAGAACAAGACGAATGCACCGGCGACCGATGCCGCACCCAAGCCTGCGCCTAAGCCGGCGCCTAAGCCGCGCGACCCCTATATCCGTGCCGAGAACGAGGACGACGACGGCTACGACCCCTACAGCGACCGACGACCCGAGCGCGAGCCAATGTTCGAAGCCGACCCCTGGCGCTGAGTGCCACCCAAAAGGCCACCAATAAGTTGCGGTGAAATAGGGATTGTTTTGCGGTTTGACCAGCAAAAACAGCCCTATTTCACCGCAACTGCGTTAGGGATTTTTCTACAGGGGGAGGGTAGTCAAAAAAGCCCCGTCCCAAATTGACTGCTCGGGGAGTCGCATTCGAGCTCGGTTGTCCTCTTAGCCACTCGATATCCTTCGGAGCAATAACGGTGATAAAACTTGCTTAAGTGTTAATCAAGCTACACACAATCTTGCTCTCTAATTAATCAAGAATCGCTATAATTTTGATTAGCTAGAGAGCAAGATTGGAGAATCATGGCATTCAACGACTTGATCGCCCAGAAAATAAAGGACTTTGAACAGCAGGGGGTTCCGCAGGTCTTTGAGCGAGACCTTGATCTAGGAAACCCACAGGAGCCAAAGCGCGACAACATCGTAAATGTGATTGTGGGGGCCCGCCGTTGTGGAAAGACGTATCGCCTGTATCAGGAGATGCGGCGGCTTCAGAGCCGGGGCGTCGAGCTTGACCGGATGCTTTACTTCAATTTTGAGGATGAGCGCTTGCGCCCGTATGAGCCATCGCTGCTGGCGGACGTGCTCGACACGTTCTATGCGCTGTATCCTGTTGCTCGAACCGAGGGCGCTTACATTTTCTTTGACGAGATCCAGGAAATTCCCGAATGGGGTGCGTTTCTGCGGCGTGTAGTCGATACGGAGAAAGCGACCGTCTATGTGACGGGATCTTCTTCTAAGATGCTGTCCTCAGAACTTAAGAGCGAGTTCAGGGGTCGTTCTCTTGTGCGAGAGCTTTTTCCGTTGAGTTTTTCGGAATACGTTCGATATAAGACGGGGAGCGTTTTCGAGCCAGATGCGACCTTTTCCCCGAGCGATGCAGCGCTGCTTCGACATCATCTGATCGGGTATCTTGAACAAGGGGGATTCATCGCGACACTTGAGCAGACGCCTGCAGACGCGATTCAGCTGCTACAGGAATATGCTTCGCGAACAGTCGCCATGGACGTCGTTGAACGTTACGACGTCAAGAACCCTCGCCTGGCATCGCTGTTCTTGACGCGGTGTATGGCATCTTCGGGACGAGAGCTGTCAGTGAACAAAGTGTACAACGAGTTCAAGAGCAGACAGATACCCGTCAGTCGTAATTCGCTCAGCGATTTACTTGAGTATTATGAGGACGCCTACCTGTTATTCTCTGTGCCGGAGTTCACGCGTTCACTGGCAAATAACATGCGGTCTGCGTCTAAGGTCTACGCTGTCGACCCTGCGATGTTTGGAGCATTCTCTCCCGCATCGGCATTGGACCAGGGCCAGAGGCTCGAGACCGCAGTGTTCAATGCGCTAAGAAGAAGGACTCCCGCGGTGAGGACCGGCTCGGTCTGCCGCCTGCTGATCAAAGAGAAGAGCAAAAGCCATGAGGTGGACTTTGTGGCTGGGGACGCGCTTCTCATGCGGGCTTATAGCCTGATTCAGGTGAGTGCGGATATGGCAAGTGAGAAAACGCGCGAGCGCGAAATTGCCGCGCTTGATGCCTCGATGGCCCAGTTTGATCTTGGCGAGTCGGCAATCGTTACCATGGATGAACAGACCGATATTCCATGCGAGCACGGTGTGGTACACGTTATGCCCGCATGGAAGTGGCTCCTTGCCTAATCATCTATGGGCCTGTGGGGTCAGGACCTCCTGGCTCCTTCATCACGGTTGGGGAGCACCTTGCTGCGCCAGGCTAGTCCTGGGCTTTGATACTCGGCAGCAGGATCTGCGCGAGGTAGTCGGTTTCGAGCTTAGTGGCACCATCGGCCTTGCCGTCTTTACCCACCAGGTCGTTCTTGATCTGGCTATACGTATAGCGGTTGCCGGTCGTAAGCTCGACAAGCTCAATGGCCGTGTCCATGGGGTAGGTTGACACGGGGTTCTGCGTCTGTCCGTTGATGGTCTGGGGCACCACGTACGGATAGACGGGGCCGCTGGCGTAGACGGTATAACCGTTGCCTAGATTGGCCGCGCCCAAAACCGTATCGCCTTCATCGGGCGTAAAGCTCTCGCCCTCGCGCACCGCGACGAGCGTCACGAGCGGCGTATTGGCGTCGTCGCCCAGATAGATGCATAGCGTGCTTCCGTTTTGCCAAGTTGCGACCTTGCCGTACCACTCGACGGGAATATCGAGCTGGTAGAGGTCGGTTGCCTTGTGGCGAGCGTCAGCATCACGGGACGCCTGTGCCTTTTGCGCGCTCACGGCATTGACGGCGGCGTCGCGCCGCGCGGTTGCTGCCTGCTGGAGCACTTTGGCAGCCGCGGCGGAGCTCGCACCGCCCTCCTCGGCATACTTGGCGGCGGCATCGATCTGGTCGTCAGTCACCGTGTCGGCCGAAGGCACCTTGAGCTTAAAGGTGGCCTGGACACTTAAATCCTGTCCATCGCTCTTAACGGTGACCTGCGTCTTGGTGGTCGGGACGGTATAGATGGTGCCGTCGGCCGCGATGGGGGAGGCAGCGATGGAGAGCGTGTAATCGCCGGGCAGCAGTTTGATGCCGCGGCCGTGCTCGTCAACGTAGAGCGTTTCGCTCACGGAAGAACCGTCGGAATCTTGTCCGCTCACCTGCACGGGAATCTTGGAGCCAGTTGAGCAGTCGAGGCCCGCGGCATGCACGCCAATCTGCACCGACATCATGGTATGGGCGTTTGCGGCAAGCACGGCAGCCTGCTCTTGCTGATATCCGTTCCAGGCAGCATAGCCTGCGCCGCCGGCAACAAGCGCGACGGCCACAACGCCGGCAACCATCAGGTTGCGGCGCTTGGGCGACATCTTGCGATGACGAACCTCGGCTTCGCGTGCCGAAGGAACGGACGGTAGGGGAATATCGCCCATGGCGATGGTCTCGTCCACGGCAGGAGCGGAGCCCAGGCCGGGAAGCTCGCGGGTCAGCGAATCTTCGGCCGGCAAGCTGCCGAGCAAGATGGTTTCCTCGCTCGTGTCGGATTCGGGCTGGTCGTCGGCCTCGCATTCGGATTCCTCGTGCCCCGCCCCGTCTTCGGTGGGCGCGGCGCCATCGTCTTTTGCATCCTGATCATCGGACTGCGCCTCGATTTCCGGCTCATCCCGCACATCAACGCTCGAATCGTCAAACGCAATCTCGGTCAGCGCGATCTGGTCTAGGCTCTCCAGGGCCTCGGCACACGCTTCTGCATCTTGGGCCGCATCCTCTTGGCCCATCGTCTCATCTTTCATATATCCCCCAAGCTCAATATCGGGACAACACTGTACCCAAAAATGGAGCCATATAAAGCGCGTGCGAAATATAAGATCCGATTTAACTCGAGCGCATCGTTCGGCCGCATCCTCGCGGCAGCAAAAGGCCCCCGGAACGCGAACGAATCACATTCCGGGGGCTCTGCAATGCGTTGAGTTGCGCGGAGCCGGCTATGCTGCTTCGCGCTCAAGCGATGTCTGCGTCAGGCGCGTTACTCGGCGTGCGCGTAATCAACCTTGGCGCGGCGAGCGGTGGCCTTCTCCCAATCGCTGGTGCCCTCAAAGACATCCTGCTTGTAGGGATTGCGGCCGAGCTTCTTGGCGCGGTAGGCGATGTAGATGATCGCGGCGACGTTGGCGACCAGTGCGGCGATCGAGACCGCGGTAGCGGCGCCGGGGTCGAGCGTGGAGTGGGTCACAAAGATGGACTCCTCCTGGAAATACGGGAATACCTGGGCAAACATGCACCAAATAGCCAGCGTAAAGGCGCGGTTCTGGATCCAGCCGCCCTTGTTCCAGATAAAGGCGGCGACGGTGGGCGCCAACAGCAGCGCAAAGCCGCAGAACCAGGAGTGGGTGGGCAGGCAGTTGTAGGTGTAGCAGAAGTTCCAGATATCGTAGGCGATGATGTAGACCCAGGTCATATCGGGCCACAGCATGTCGGTCTTGTCCTCGGAGGCGTAGACGCTCCACCAACCGGTCATGCAGAAGATGTTGATGATACCCGCGATGCCGTTGAACACGTTGTTCCAGCCGGCCAGCTGCGTAGCACCTTCGGAGGTGACCCAGGTGGACTCGCCCAGGACAAAGAAGTGATAGGCACTCTCGAAGTCGGACACGACGGCGATCATGATGTTGATGGCGACGATCACAAACGGCCACGCGCGGAACCAATGCGCCTTGCCGATCTTTCCCCACTGGTACTTAATGGCAATGAAGCCCCAGCAACCGGCCAGTGCCGCGTATACCTTGGCGTAGTGGAACCAGCTGTTCTGGTACACATGGGTGGGGTTGGTGAGCGCCCACTCGGCACCCTGCGAGACGCCGATGGCGATGGCGACGCAGTAGATGGTCATGGCCAGCGGAGCTACGCCAAAGATGATTGCCGCGCCCAGCTTGGTGCGGCGGCCGACCTCGTTGAGCACGATCAGGCCAATAAAGACCATGGCCCAGCCGGCCCAGTGGATAAGGGTATCGCTACCCCAAACATCGAACAGCATGCTGCTCTCCTTTCACACGCCCGCGGCCCCTCTTCTGATCGCGGGCAGTTTGGCCAAATGTCGTCAGTTCTGGGGCTTGCGCTCCGGATACTTGGCGGTATAGCCCTCGATGTGGAGTGTCGAGGCGATGATTTCCTTGACCGTCTCGTCGGGCACATCGGGGTGCGTGCGGATATACATCAAAAGACCCATGATGAGGGTGTAGAACGTTTCGTAGACATGGTCGATGCGCAGCTCGTGGTGGGCGACAAAATCCACCACGGTGGTGTCGCAGATATACTGCGCCACACGCTGGACCACGTTGTGCAAAAAGCCGCCGTAGAGCGCGCCGCTGTTGGAGGTCAGAGTGTGCGGCAGTTCGTGGCCGCTGGCGACCAGGCGCTTAAAGAGCGGGGCGACGGTGTCGAGCGCGCCCTCGATATCACCGACGGTGCGGTTGGCATTCCACTGCTCGAGCTCGGAGATAAAACCGTCGATTGCCTCGTCCATGACGGCGGTGACGGCGGCGTCCATGTCGGCGAAGTAGTGGTAGAACAGCGAGCGCGTGCAACCGGCTCGCTTTGTCACGGCCGATACCGATAGGTGGGACACGCCCAGCTCGGAGCTTACGGTGCGCACGGCATCGAGGATCTCGCGACGGCGTTCGTCGCCCGTCAGGCGCTTTGCCGCGCTATCGGATGCGGGGACGGCATCGACCACAGAGGTATCTGCTGTGTTGTTGCCCATGTTTTTGCCGCCTTTCATCCTCTTTTGCCTGACCGTTCGCCTAACAGTCTTGAATATTGTTGACGGTTCGTCAATACTATTTTTGACACAATGTCAACAATGGCGGGTGAACGGCATGGGGCATGCCCGGCCTGCAAAAAAAGAGGGGCGCTGCGGCCTCGTCGGGCTGCGGCAAGAGAAGGGACAACCATGATTCTCAACGGACCGGGGATTAGTTACACCGAGCCCGACATCGGTTCGGAGTTCGTGCCGCCGCTGCCGGAGCATCCGCGCGAGGCCATCGTCAAGCTATGCGAGCACTGCACCAACCGTCTGCTGCATCGCGATGAGCTGCTGGGCTACGAGTACTGGTCGTTTGCCGAGGCTGCAACCGACGAGCAGGCCGAAGTGCTCTGCAAGATGAAGATGCGCCGTCCCTATACGCTGCCTGAGATGGTCAAGCTCACCGGCATGCCCGAAGCCGATATCGAGAAGATGCTCGACGACATGAGCTACACGGGTCTGCTCGAGTACAACTGGGAAAACCCCGAGCGCGCCAAGCAGTGGGTGCTGCCCATGCTGGTGCCGGGTTCCGCCGAGTTCCTCAACATGCGCGTGAGCCAGCTCGAGGAGCACCCGGTCTATGCCAAGTTCTTTGAGCAGGCGTCCAAGGGACCGCTGTCCAAGGCCACGCCGATGGTGCCGCCCGGAGGCGCCGGCATCGGCATGCACGTCATTCCGGTCGAGAAGGCCATCGACGCCGCGAGCACCTCGGTGCCGATCGAGCATATCGAGCACTGGCTCGACAAATACGAGGGTAAGTATGCCGCCAGCACCTGCAGCTGCCGCGCGAGCCGTCGCGTGATGGGCGAGGGTTGCGCCGACGACCCGGCCGATTGGTGCATCGCCGTGGGCGATATGGCCGATTACGTGGTTGAGACCGACCGCGGCCATTATGTAACGCGCGACGAGGTCTACGACATCCTGCGCCAGGCCGAGGACAACGGCTTTGTGCACCAGATCACCAATATCGACGGCGAGAACAAGATCTTCGCCATCTGCAACTGCAACGTCAACGTGTGCTATGCCCTGCGCACCTCGCAGCTGTTCAACACGCCCAACCTGTCGCGCTCGGCCTATGTCGCCAAGGTCGAGAAGGACAAATGTGTGGCCTGCGGTCGCTGCGTTGAGGTGTGTCCGGCCGGCGCCGCCAAGCTGGGCCAGAAGCTCTGCAGCAAAAAGGCCGGCGGACAGGTGCCCGAGTATCCGCGCCAGGAGCTGCCCGACGCTACCAAGTGGGACCACACCAAGTGGTCGCCCAACTACCGCAACGACAACCGCATCGAGACGCATGAGTCCGGCACGGCGCCCTGCAAGACGGCTTGCCCCGCGCATGTCGCCGTTCAGGGCTATTTGAAGCTCGCGGCTCAGGGTCGCTATGACGAGGCGCTGGCGCTCATCAAGCGTGAGAACCCGCTGCCCGCCATCTGCGGCCGCGTGTGCAACCGCCGCTGTGAAGATGCCTGCACCCGCGGCCGTGTGGACGCCGCCGTGGCCATCGACGAGGTCAAGAAGTTCATCGCCCAGCGCGATCTGGATGCCGCGACCCGCTATGTCCCACCTGTGGTGACCCCAACGCGTGCCGGCGGCTTCGATCAGAAGATCGCCATCGTCGGCGCCGGTCCGGCCGGCCTGTCCTGCGCTTTCTACCTGGCCGAGAAGGGCTACAAACCTGTCGTGTTCGAGAAGAACGAGCGCCCGGGCGGCATGCTCACCCACGGCATTCCCAGCTTTAAGCTGCAGAAGGACGTCATTGAGGCCGAGGTCGAGGTCATTCGCCTGATGGGTGCCGAGTTCCGCTATGGCGTGGAAGTCGGTCGCGACGTGACGCTCGACGAGCTGCGCGCGCAGGGCTTTAAGGCCTTCTACGTTGCCATTGGCTGCCAGGGCGGCCGCCTTGCCGGCATTCCGGGCGAGGATGCCGAGGACGTGACCGTGGCCGTCGACTTCCTTCGCGAGGTTAACAGCGGCAAGATCGATACCCTGTCCGGCCGCACCATTGTAGTGGGCGGCGGCAACGTGGCCATCGACGTTGCCCGCAACGCCTGCCGTCTGGGCTCTGAGCATGTTGAGATGTTCTGCCTGGAGAGCGAGGCCCAGATGCCCGCCAGCGAGGAGGAACGTCGCGAGGCCGTTGAGGACGGCGCTCACATCAGCTGCGGTTGGGGCCCCAAGGAGATTCACCTGGACGAGGCCGGTCGTGTGTGCGGTATCACCTTCAAGCGCTGCACGCGTGTCTTTGACGACGAGGGCCGTTTTGCGCCCGAGTACGACGAGAACGATCTGCGCCGTGTCGATGCCGACCGTGTCGTCATGTCGATTGGCCAGTCCATTGTGTGGGGCGACCTGCTGGCTGGCTCCAAGGTGGAGCTCGGCCGCGGCCAGGGCGCCCTTGCCGATCCCCAGACTTACCAGACCGCCGAACCCGACATCTTTGTGGGTGGTGACGTCTATACCGGTCCGAGCTTTGCCATCGACGCTATCGCCGCCGGCCACGAGGCCGCGGTGTCCATCCATCGCTTTGTGCAGCCGGGCTCCACGCTCACCATCGGCCGCAATCAGCGCCGCTACACCGCGCTCGACCGCGACGACGTTGTGCTCGAGAGCTACGACAACGCGAGCCGCGAGGTTGCGCATGTGGACCGCGAACGCGAGAAGGCTGCGCCGTTTAGCGAGTATGTTGAGACCTTTACCGAGGAGCAGGTGCGCGCCGAGACCGCCCGCTGCCTGGGCTGCGGCGCCTCGATTGTCGACCCCAACAAGTGCATCGGCTGCGGCCTGTGCACCACCAAGTGCGCGTTTGACGCCATCCATCTGGATCGCGACCGCCCCGAATGCTCCACGATGGTCAAATACGAGCAAAAGCTCCCAAGCCTGGGCAAGCATGCGCTCAAGCGCGCCATCAAGATTAAGTTTGGTCGCAAGTAAGCAGCCATAACGGGAACGACGGAAGGAATTAAAAGTGCACGAGCTCGGAATCGTGTATCACATTATTCGCGATGTTGAGAATGTGGCGCGCGCTCATGGCGTGCGTCGCGTTTCGAGCGTGACGTTGCTGTTGGGCGAGGTCTCGGGCGTCGTTCCCGACTTGCTGCTCGACGCTTGGCGCTGGGCAGCAGATAAAAAGCCTATCGCGCAGGGCGCGGAGCTTATCGTGGAGCCCGTCGAGGCCGTGACACATTGCGAGGCATGTGGCCGCGACTACGCGACGGTCGAGCACGGCAAGACCTGTCCCCATTGCGGTAGCGGCGAGACATACCTGCTGCAGGGCCAAGAGGTCATGATCAAACAGATCGAGACCCCCGAAGAGGATCCGGCAGACGCTGCTCCTGACGGCCTCTCCGACGCCCCCGATGCCGTCGACGCCGCCAACCCACTCCACATCGCCTAGGATTCCCTATAAGTTGCGGTGAAATAGTTCCTAAATCCAGCCTTCTGGCTCTTAAACAAGAACTATTCCACCGCAACTATTTTGAGTGGTTTCATAGACCATAAGTCACGAAAATAGTCAAGCCATGTCTGTTTAAACAAAATAGCGGCAGTACAAGCGCATTCGCGCTTGCCTAAAATCGATATTAATGAACAGCCTGCTTGTATCTGTAAAATGCTTGGCTTGATGAGCGACGCCTTGTCGTGTAATGAGTCAAAAAGCAGTAACGTAATCAACTTGTAACAAACCTAGACGTTTAAACAAATAATCCAACCTTTTGCGGATTTAGCTATAATTCCACAAACCAAACAGCTATACTCCTTTCATGTCGTGTAGGAAATACGTAGACAAAAAGGAGGTTATGTGATGGTAAGTATTGTTCTTGCTAGCCACGGGGACTTGGCAGCTGGAATCAAGCAGACGGGCTCGATGGTCTTTGGCGATCAGCCGTCTGTTGCCGTGGTCTCGCTCGAGCCGAGCATGGGCCCCGACGACTTCCGTGCCAAGGTCGAGGAAGCAATCGCTTCCTTCGAAGACCAGGAGCAGGTGCTCTTCCTCGTTGATCTGTGGGGCGGCACGCCGTTCAACCAGATCAGCGGGCTCATCGAGGGCCACGATTCCTGGGCTATCGTCACCGGTGTCAACCTGCCTATGCTCATCGAGGCATATTCGCAGCGCTTTGACGCAAAGAACACTGCACATGCGATCGCAAAACATCTCGTGACTGAGGCTAAGGCTGGCGTGCGTGTCAAGCCCGAGTCTCTGGAGCCCGAGGAGAAGAAGCCGGCTGCGGCCGCCGCTGCTCCTGCAGGCGCCATCCCTCCGGGAACGGTCATCGGCGATGGGCACATCAAGATCGCCCACGTCCGTATCGACACCCGTCTGCTTCATGGTCAGGTGGCCACCACGTGGACCAAGCAGATCAACCCCAACCGCATCATCGTGGTTTCCGACGGCGTTGCTCACGACGAGCTCCGTAAGACCATGATCGAGCAGGCTGCCCCTCCGGGAGTCCATGCCAACGTCGTGCCCATCAAGAAGATGGCCGAGGTCGTCAAGGACACGCGCTTTGGTGACACCAAGGCCATGCTGCTCTTTGAGAACCCGCAGGATCTGCTCAAGGCCATCGAGGCCGGCGTCGACATCAAGGAAGTCAACATCGGTTCCATGGCTCACTCCAAGGGCAAGGTCGTCGTCACCAACGCCGTCGCTATGGGCGATGACGATGTCAAGACTCTCGAGGCTCTCAAGGCCAAGGGCGTCAAGTTCGAGGTCCGCAAGGTTCCTTCGGATTCCTCCGAGGATCTCGACGCCATGTTGAAGAAAGCTAAGGCCGAACTGGCCGCTCAAGCATAGTAAAGGAGGGTCCGATACATGTCTGCAATCACTATTCTGCTTGTTGCGATTGTCGCGTTGCTTGCCGGTATGGAAGGCGTTCTGGATGAGTTCCAGTTCCATCAGCCGCTCGTGGCATGCACGCTTATCGGTCTCGTAACCGGTCACCTTCAGGAGGGCATCCTCCTGGGCGGTTCGCTCCAGATGATGGCCCTTGGCTGGGCTAACGTCGGCGCCGCCGTCGCGCCTGACGCCGCTCTGGCCTCGGTCGCTTCTTCGATCATCATGGTGCTCGCCCTCAACGGTGGCGCCACCGATTCGGCCAAGGCCGTTACCGCCGCCATCGCCGTCGCCGTCCCGCTGTCGGTCGCTGGTCTGTTCCTGACCATGATCTGCCGTACCCTGGCTACCGCTATGGTTCACGCCATGGACGCCTGCGCCGAGAAGGGCGACTTCGCCGGCATCGAGCGTTGGCAGTACGCCGGCATCCTCATGCAGGGTGTTCGTATCGCCATCCCGGCAGTACTTCTGTGCATCATCCCGGCCGAGGCCGTTACCAACGCGCTTAACGCTATGCCCGATTGGCTGTCCGGCGGCATGGCTGTCGGCGGCGGCATGGTCGCTTCCGTCGGTTACGCCATGGTCATCAACATGATGGCCACCAAGGAGACCTGGCCGTTCTTCATCCTCGGCTTTGTCCTTGCTGCCATCCCTCAGCTCACGCTGATCGCCCTTGGCCTCATCGGCATCTCCCTTGCCCTCATCTACCTTGGCCTTAAGGATCTGGCCAAGCAGGGTGGCGGCATGGGCGGTGGCTCCGGTGACCCGCTCGGCGACATTCTGAACGATTACGAGTAGGAGGGGAGTGATACATATGGCAGAGAACAAGATTCAGCTCACCAAGGCTGACCGTAAGAAGGTTTGCTTCCGTCATCAGTTCCTTCAGGGCTCGTGGAACTACGAGCGTATGCAGAACGGCGGCTGGTGCTTCGCAATGATCCCTGCGATCAAGAAGCTCTACACCAGCAAGGATGACCAGATTGCCGCTCTTAAGCGCCACCTGGAGTTCTATAACACCCACCCCTATGTTTCCGCCCCCGTCATTGGCGTTACCCTCGCCCTCGAGGAGGAGCGCGCCAACGGTGCTCCGATTGACGACGTCGCCATTCAGGGCGTCAAGGTCGGTATGATGGGCCCGCTCGCCGGCGTCGGCGACCCCGCCTTCTGGTTCACCCTTCGCCCGATTCTGGGTGCACTGGGCGCTTCCCTGGCCCTGTCCGGCAGCATCGCCGGTCCGCTGCTGTTCTTCTTCGCGTGGAACATCATCCGTTACGCCTTCCTGTGGTACACGCAGGAGTTTGGCTACAAGGTCGGCTCCTCCATCGCCAAGGACCTCTCCGGCGGTCTGATGGGCAAGGTCACCGAGGGTGCTTCCATCCTGGGTATGTTCATCATCGGCGCCCTGGTCGAGCGCTGGGTGTCCATCTCCTTCACCCCGGTCGTCTCCAAGGTCACGCAGTCCGCTGGCGCCTATATCGACTGGGCCAACCTGCCCGCCGGTTCTGAGGGCATCAAGCAGGCATTGACGATGTACAGCTCTGTCGGTGCCAACGCACTCGACCCGGTGAAGGTCACCACGCTTCAGGCCAACCTCGATCAGCTCATCCCCGGCCTTGCCGCCGTGTGCCTGACCCTTCTGGTCTGCAAGCTCCTCAAGAAGAAGGTCAGCCCGATCGTCATCATCCTGGCTCTCTTCGCCGTCGGCATCATCGGTCGCGTCTGCGGCTTCATGTAAGCACGCTTCGGCTTAAGACCGAGAGTTGCTAGGCAAGGGCTTTTGAGCCATTGAAACGGACCGCACCCGGTGGGTACACTGGATGCGGTCCGATTGTTTTATTTGGAGGGCGAGGCGCGTATGGCGCAATCTCAGAACAGCACGGTCGATCTGGCAACGCCGGCAACCTGCCTGATGGGGCTTACCAGTCACGGTAACGTGATGGTGGGCAATAAGGCGTTTGAGTACTATAACGAGCGTAATCCCGAGGATTATATCCAAATCCCGTGGGACGAGGTCGACTATATTGCCGCCGAGGTTTTGCGCGGCACCAAGAAGATTACGCGTTTTGCTATCTTCACCAAGGACAACGGCCACTTTACGTTTTCGACGCGCGACGATAAAGAGACGCTTCGCGCGGTCCGTAAGTACGTCGACGAGGATAAGCTCGTGCGTTCGCCCGACTTTATCGATGTGACGGCCAAGGGCGCCAAGAGCATCCCCTCCGTTATCAAAAACCTTTTCCACAAAGGCAAGTAGTCATTAAAGAGCGCCCCCTCAAAGTGGGGCGCAGTCTCCCATGTGGCTCGATCGGGAAAGTGCATCCCAGTTCGAGCGTCGATTCCGGGATGTAGTTTCCGGAACGGGGTCGTTTGGGAAACCGTGTCCCGTTTCGAGCCGAAATTCTGGGTCACAGTTTCCCAGCGAAGTCTCATGGGGAAAGTCTGACCCAGAATTTGCCTGGATAGTGGGACGCACTTTCCGGAGGGCTGTTCCACCGCAACTTCGAAGAGTGGCTATACGTTGCATTACAGCGGCGTAAATCTGCTACACTAGTACAGCATGCCTCCGTAGCTCAGGGGATAGAGCACCGCTCTCCTAAAGCGGGTGTCGTCGGTTCGAATCCGATCTCGGGCACTTGGCTTCGGAAACATGACGGTATCTCAGCCTCTATTCATCGGTGATGAGCCATGGGCATTAGGCATGTGTAAACGTATAGGTTCCACTATCCATCATCCCGTCGTGTGAAACTATGCAAAGACATGTGGGGCTTCACGGTTGTCGTGAGGGTCCATGGCTATCGAATACACGGAAGAGAAGCGGTTTACTGTTGAGCAGGTTGAGGCGCTGTTCAAGTCGGTAGGTTGGGAATCGGCGCAGTGGCCGGAACGGTTGTT
>USKL01000004.1 GCA_900555225.1 uncultured Collinsella sp. | reverse complement strand
CCTCGCGAATCATCGCAATAGCCCGATCGCGCGACACCGAAAAATGAAGCGGCGTCTCAAGCATGCGATACCGCTCGGCACGAACGCAGGCAGCAAGCGAGGGATCGGGATCTTGGGCAAGTAGGCGGTCGCAAGCCTCAATAGCCTGCGAAAGATACCCCGCGTCCTTTAAACGCAGAATCTCGGGTGGCAAGCCAACATCTAGAAAACGGAAGTCATCATTGCAAACATCAACAGAACAACCAACAGGACCCTCGTCAATAACCTTCCCATCCGAAGGCAGCACATTAATAACAGCCATACCAAAACTCCAAGTCACTAGAACGCTTGAAGTCCATTGTAGCGAGATAAAAAAGAAAGCCCCAATAAAGGAACTCTCAACACCGATAAACGGTACCTATAAAAAATGAATTCAGCCCAGTAACCCTGTAGCGAGTTAACGAAGGAGGCCCCGTTTCCCCGGAGCTGATTCCGTCGCGCGACTTCTGGCAAAGCCAGTAGCCATCTTAATTCAGACTCGTAACCCTGCGGCGTTAAACGAAGGAAGCCCCGTCCCCCGGAACTGTTTCCTTGGCGCGACTTCTGGCGAAGCCAGGTGAGCGCAAAGGAAACAGCGTAGGGTGAACGGGGCCTCCGACGGGAAAGTTAAACCGCTACTTACGCCTTGTTGACGGAGCCAAACTCCTCCATGAGCTCCTTGGTGCGGGCAACGATGTTGTCGCGACCAGGCTTGAGGAGCTTGCGGGGGTCAAAGCCCTTGCCCTGCTGATCCTTGCCAGCCTCGATGTACTCGCGAACGCCCTTGGCAAAGACGAGCTGCAGATCGGTGTTGACGTTGATCTTGGAGATACCCAGGGAGATGGCCTTCTTGATCTGATCCTCGGGGATGCCGGTGCCACCGTGCAGGACGAGGGGCAGGTCGCCGGTCTGAGCCTTGATCTCGCCCAGGCGCTCGAAGGAAAGGCCAGCCCAGTCGGCAGGGTACACGCCGTGGATGTTGCCGATACCGCAGGCGAGGAAGTCGACGCCCAGGTCAGCAATCTGCTTGCACTCAGCAGGATCAGCGAGCTCGCCGCTGGAGGTCACGCCGTCCTCGGTGCCGCCGATGCCGCCGACCTCGGCCTCGATGGACATGCCCTTGGAGTGGGCAAGCTCAACGAGCTCCTTGGTGCGGTCGAGGTTAAGCTGGAAGGTCTCCTCGTGAGAGCCGTCATACATGATGGACGTGAAGCCGGCCTCGATGCACTTGAAGCAGTCCTCGTAAGAACCGTGATCGAGGTGAAGGGCGACGGGAACGGTAACGCCCGTGGCCTCGACGGCAGCCTTGACCATGTCGGCGCAGACCTTGAAACCGCCCATCCACTTAGCGGCACCAGCGGTGCACTGAAGGATCAGCGGAGACTTGGCCTCCTCGGCGGCCTGGAGAATAGCCAGGGTCCACTCGAGGTTGTTGGTGTTGAAGGCACCGAGACCGTACTTGCCGGCCTCGGCCTTCTTGAGCATGTCTGCTGCGTTGACGAGCATAAAGAAACCTCCTGTAAGGTTGCTCCGATAACGTCTGAGATTTTACCACGACATACCCGAGCATAAACGTTCGTTTGTTCACGAATACCATCCGATTGGACAAATTTTGACCGTTTGCCCCACAGAATCGACCCACTGGGGAAAATAGCTTGACGATTGAGCGGTCCTCGTGGTTCGAAAGACGGCTTCGAGCCTACATCTGCATAAACGGGTTCTGCATAAGTTCGCGCGCCATCGTGGTCGAATCGCCATGGCCCGTCAAGCAAACGGTATCGGGAGGAAGCGTCTTGGCAAGTTTGGAGAGCGAGCGCATAATCGCCGCCTCGTCACCGCCGGAAAGATCGGTACGACCGTGGCTGCCCGGGAAAAGCGTGTCGCCCACAAAGGCGATGTTCCCCTGCTCGGTCGCGGCGAACAGGACGATGCCGCCCGGCGTATGCCCCGGCGTCTCGATCACCTGCAGGCAGACGTCGCCCACCTCGATTGTATCGCCCTCGGCAAGCAAACGCGTCGGCTCACCCGGATCGGGCGTCTCGATACCCCACATGACACGCTGCTCCTCGATATTTGCGCGAGGTACCGTCACGTCCTTAGCGCACAACTCATATAGTGCACTGTCGCCAACGACAGCTCGAACCCCGGCAACCCCGCCAACATGGTCGGCATGACCGTGCGTGCAGACAGAGCCGAGTACGCGCACCTCGGGATGCGCGGTGCGGATATGCTCCACAAGACGCTCGCCCTCCCATGCCGGATCGACGATTAAGCACTCGTCATTCGAAATCACGGCGTAACTGTTGGTCTGAATCGGGCCGTTAACGAGTGCCTCAATCGAAGCCGCACCTCGGGGTGTCAGGTCCAAAGTCATATCGTCCATGCGCATGCCCTCCTTCTAAAATACGTTCGAGGCACCAAACGATGCCTCGAACGTAACCAATATCTATGATGCTGAGAGGCTCTCGCACCTACACACGGCGCTTGAGCTGAGCTCCGCCTTCGCCGGGCATAAGACGGCGAGCGTCGTAGACCGAATCGACACTGCTGATGGAAGCCAGCAGCGGATCCAGGCCGCTCGCATCCGAAATCTCGACCATAAAGCGCAGGGTTGCAATACCCTCGCGGTTGGTCGACGTGGCGGCAGAAAGGATATTGCCGCCCGCATCGCCAATGGCGATAGTGACATCCTTGAGCAGGCCCATGCGGTCCAGGCACTCGACCACGATCTCGACCTGAAAGAGGGTGTCGGCAGCGCCGTCCCACTCCACGTCGATCATGCGCTCGGGATGTTCCATAAGACCCTTAACGTTGGGGCAGTTGGCGCGATGCACCGAGACGCCGCGACCGCGCGTGATGAAGCCGACGATATCGTCGCCCGTCACCGGATTGCAGCAATGCGCCAGACGGACAAGCAGACCGCTGTTGCTCTCGCCCTTGACGATAATGCCGTTACTGGCGCTCTTGCCGCGCTTTTGCGGCTTGCGGTTGGAGCCGCGAGCGGGCTGCTTCACGACCTCGGCGATAGCCTCGGCCTTGGTGAGCTGTTCCTCGGGCTTGGGGTCCAAGATTTGCTCGACCTTATTGCCCACAGCGCGCGGGGCAACCTTGCCGGCGCCGACGGCGGCAAACAGGTCCTCGAGCTGCTTGAAGTTAAACTGCTCCGCCACGGCGTTGAGCGCACGCGTGGATCGCGGCGTAGAGATGCCATACCCGCGCTTGCGCAGGTCCTTGGCCAGTATATCGCGGCCGGCAGCAGCGTCATCGTCTTTGGTCGCGGCGGCGAAGTAACGGCGGATCTTTGACTTGGCGGAAGGTGTCTTAACGATCTTGAGCCAATCACGCGACGGCTTGGAACTCTTGTTGGTCAGGATCTCGACACGGTCGCCCGTCTTGATCTCGTGCGTGAGCGGGGCCACCGCACCGTTGATCTTAGCGCCGACGCAGTGGTTGCCCACCTCGGTGTGAACGGCGTAGGCAAAGTCGAGCGGCGTGGAGCCGGCACGAAGTGCCATGACTTCGCCCTTGGGTGTAAAGACAAAGATCTCCTGGTCGAACAGATCGACCTTCAGCGAGTGCAGGTATTCCTTGGCGTCGGTAATCTCATCAGACGCTGCCCAATCGAGTGAGTGCTTGAGCCAGTTAATCTGGTCGTCCAGACGCTGAGCGTCATTGGTCTTGGAAGCAGACGATCCGCCCGACTTCTTATAGAGCCAGTGGGCGGCAATGCCGTACTCGGCCTGCTCATGCATCTCGTAGGTTCGAATCTGAATCTCGAGTGGGCGGGCCGTGGGGCCGATAACCGTCGTATGGAGCGACTGGTAGTTATTGACCTTGGGCATGGCGATATAGTCTTTAAAGCGACCGGGCATGGGGTGCCACAGCGTATGCACCGCGCCGAGCGTGGAGTAGCAATCGCGCACCGAATGCGTGATGACGCGCAGTGCCACCAGGTCGTAGATCTCGGAGAATTCCTTGCCCTTGCGCTTCATCTTTTGGTAGATGGACCAATAGTGCTTGGAGCGGCCGTTGATCTGGAAGCCCTCCAGGCCAATGCGGTTGAGCTCGTCGGTGAGTGTCTTGATGGTCTCGGCCAGATAGCGCTCACGGACCTCACGCGACTCCGCCACCATGCGCGCAATGCGCTGGTAGGCATCGGGCTCCAGGTAGAAGAAGGACAGGTCCTCGAGCTCCCATTTAATCGAGCTCATGCCCAGGCGGTCGGCCAGGGGCGCATACACGTCCATGGTCTCGCGAGCCTTAAACAGGCGACGATCCTCGCGAAGGGCCGCAAGGGTGCGCATGTTGTGCAGACGGTCGGCAAGCTTAACGATGATGACGCGGATGTCCTTGGACATGGCGAGGAACATCTTGCGCAGCGTAAGCGCCTGCTTCTCGTCCATGCTATCGACTTCGATGTTGGTGAGCTTGGTCACGCCATCGACGAGCTCGGCTACCGTATCGCCAAACAGACCGGAAACATCGGCAAGCGAGGTCTCGGTATCCTCAACGGTATCGTGCAGCAGCGCGGCGCACACCACATCGCAGTCCATCTTGAGGTCGGCCAAAATGATGGCCACCTCGACGGGATGGTTGATGTACATCTCGCCCGAGCGGCGCTTTTGGTTGCAGTGCTTCTCGGCGGCAAAGCAATAGGCCTGCTCCACCTTGGAGAAGTCGTCCTCATTCATATATTTGAGGCACAGGCGCTCCAGCTTGTCGTAGCTGTCCGCCATAATCTCGGGCGGCAGCTCATCGGCATGCTTATAGTGCTCCATCTCCGAAAACGGCTGGAGGGTGGAATCATGGGCGGTACGGGCTGCGGCATCCATCGAGGTCCCCTTCCCCTAGGCCCGCGGTACGATCGGGCGGTTAACTTTGGCTAGCATATCAGAAGCGCACGAATCGAGCGCCCAGCTCCGGAAAGCCGAGAACTCCATGCGCGAGCGCAAGCCCTCCAAATAGCGAATTGACCTGCTCAATTGCACACGGCCCGGGTTTTCTGCCATCGCGATGCGACGGGTGTCGTCAAACCCCGAAACGCGACAGAAACCAAGCTCTTCGAAGATTCCCAGGCCGCTTTCCACCGAGCGCTCGTCGACCGGCGTGCGGGCATCGATGGCAAGGCACATCTGCGCGATGTCGATATCGCTCGCGCTAAAGGAATCGTCCCCGGTCTTGCCGCGGTTGGAGCGCCACATGGTTTGCAGCGCTCGATAGAGCGTGACAAGCTCATCGCGCTCGGGCGCGTAACAATCGAGCAGGCGCTCATTAATACGAGCGTCACGCGACGAATAGAGCAGGTGAATCACGGCGGGCTGCCCATCGCGGCCGGCACGGCCACTCATCTGGTTAAACTCAATCGCGCCAAACGGCATGTGATAGAGCACGACATGACGAATATCGGGAAGGTTGACGCCCTCGCCAAAGGCAGAGGTCGAAACGATGCAGCTGAGGCTTCCGTCACGAAACGCCTCCTCTACGCGATGGCGGTCGGCGCGCGTAAGGCCCGCGTTGTAAAAGGCGATATGTGACGCGTAGTCGGGAACGCGTTTGCGTAGCGTCTTGGCAAGCGCCACGGACTGGTCGCGCGAGTTGACGTAGATGACAGTCTTCTCCCCCGTCGCCACGATTGACACCAGGCGGTTTTCGCGGCTCGCAAGATCGCGATCGTCCTCGAGCTGCAAGTTCTCGCGCACCGTCTCGTCGACCACCGTACGGGTAATCGGTAGCACGCGGGCGAGCTCCGCAACGACCGGAGCCGTTGCGGTGGCAGTCGTGGCCAGAACGACCGGGTCGCCCAAGGCCTTGAGGATATCGGGCATGTCGAGGTATGCGCTGCGGTCGCCGCCCTTGGCAAGACCGGCATGATGCGCCTCATCGATAACGACAAAACCGATGCGCCCCGAATGCACAAAGCGGTCGCGGTGAATGGACAGGAACTCGGGCGTCGTGAGCACGATGCCGGTGCGGCCCGAAGCCAAGCCGGCAAACACGTCATCGCGCGCTGCCTCCACGGTCTCGCCGGTCAGCACGCCGACGCCAATGCCAAGCGCGGCCATCGTCGACGAGAGGTGATAGGCCTGGTCGGCAACGAGCGCGCGCAGCGGATAGACAAAGATGCTCGCACGCCCGCGAAGGACCGCCTCGCGCGCGGCATGCACATGGAAGATAAGAGACTTGCCGCGCCCCGTTCCCATAACGGCCAGAACACTTTGGTGATCGGCCAGGGCATCGAGCGCCTCGGCCTGCGCGCGGTGCGGCTTGTTCGAGCCGATAAAGCTATGGATAAGCGAGCGCGTCAGCTCGGTATAGGAAAGCTGGGCGAGCGTTTGGCGCTTGCGGGGCTCCAGACGAAGACCGGCGTCCGCAGGCTCCACGCCGCGGCGAAGCTCACATGCCGGGTCGTCAACGCTGGGCGCCGTGGTATCGCGGACCAAGACATCCTTGATCATAAGCTTGGGCTTTACACGTCCCTGCCAATGCTCGGCCACGGCCTCGAACACCAAGTCGACGGCGCTATCGCAATTGATGAGCTTATCGATCTGCGGCACGCGGAACATAATGGCCGGCACACTCGCGGCGCCATCGGTCGCCACGAAGCGCATGTGCTCGCCAGTTTTGCCCACCACGGCGCGATCGCACATTGTCACACCCTCGGCCGCCAACAGCGGCACCTT
Organism: uncultured Collinsella sp.; assembly: GCA_900555225.1. Lineage (GTDB taxonomy): Bacteria > Actinomycetota > Coriobacteriia > Coriobacteriales > Coriobacteriaceae > Collinsella. Next base: position 9,979 of record USKL01000004.1, on the reverse strand, counting down.
GTTGCCCTGGCCAAACGGCTCAAGACGGGAGATCTGCTCGATAGTCTCGATATTTAGCTCGGAGAGGTCAACGGTGGCGGCAACCTCGTCAGTGTCCTCAAAGTCCTCGGCGGGAAGCTCCGATAGCACGGCGGAAAGGCGACGACGGAACTCGTCGAGCTTGGACGCCTCGATGGTCACGCCCACCGCACCGGCATGCCCGCCGCGACGAATCAGCAGATCGGAGCAACGCTCGACGGCGTCGAACAGGTTGACCTTGCCCACCGAGCGACCCGAACCGCGAGCGATACCGTCTTCGATCGAGAACAGCAGCGCCGGCACGTGATAACGGTTGGTCAGGCGGCTTGCCACGATGCCCTTGACGCCCTCGTGCCAGCCCTCGCCACCCACGACGATTGCGCGCCCACCGTCATAAGTCTCCTCGACTTTCGCCATGGCATCGCGCGTAAGCTCGGCCTCGATCTCGCGGCGTTGGCGATTGATTTCCTCGAGCTCGGCTGCCAGTGCACTTGCTTCAAGAGGATCACGGGCAAGCAGCAGGTCGAGCGCCAGCTTGGGATCAGCCATGCGGCCGGCAGCGTTCAGACGAGGGATGAGCGAAAACGACAGGCCGTCGGCCGTAATGGTAGAAAGGTCGGTCTTGGCAAGTGCGGCAAGCGCGATATAGCCGGGACGGGCCGTCACGCGCATCTGCTGGATGCCCTCGGCGACCAGTGCGCGATTCTCGGGCGTGAGCGGCATCATGTCGGACACGGTGCCCAGCGCCGCGACCTCGATCAGCGAACGCCAATACGACGGCTTGCCCAGACGCTCGCCCAGGACCTGCACCAGCTTGAGTGCCACGCCGGCACCGGCAAGCTCGCGCGAGGGACCCTCGTCCTCGAGCTTGGGGTCGGTCAGGGGCACGCCCTGCGGCACCTGGTCGGAGGGCTCGTGATGGTCCGTGACCACCAAATCGATCCCCAGACTCTCCAGATAGGAGACCTCTTCCTTGGCGGCAATGCCGTTATCGACGGTCACGATCAGTTGGGGGCGAGCGAGCTCGTTAACGCGGTCGAGCGCCGCGCGCGAAAGACCGTAGCCCTCGTCAAAGCGATGTGGAATAAACGGCGTGACATCGGCACCAAACGCGCGCAGCGCCTCGGTCAACAGGCAGGTCGACGTAATACCGTCAACGTCAAAATCGCCAAAGACCGCGATGTGCTCGTGGTTGCAAATGGCACGCTCGACGCGGTCGGCAACGACCGACATGCCCGGGATAATGAGTGGGTCGGCCCAGTCGCGATCGAGCGAAGGCGTCAAAAACAGCTGGCCTTCCGCGATGGATGTAATGCCGTGCGCAACCATAATGCGCGCCACCAGCCCGGGTATGCCCAGGCCAGCCGAAAGCTCCTTTTCGAGCTTGGGGTTTTGCCGAGCGACCGCCCAGCGATGCGTCGTCTTAAGCGATGACATAAGCGCCCACCCCCGATAGGAGCAGGTCGCCGCAATACCTCTCACGGTTCATAGCGATGAGTCCTCTGTGTATGCCCGCTTCGGCAGGCAGATCTGTTGAACGGATTTATTATACCGTGCAGCGTGGACGCACAACGTCCAGCACGCCGTGGTTTCGATAAACGAGGGCGGTAATAGCCTCGAAATAATCGAGCGTTTCAGCCACACGGACGCGTGCGAGCGTCTAGCATATCCATTCAAAACGGATTCACGAGCAAAGGGAGTCACAAGAGCATATGAAGCAATGGGTTGGACTGGGCAAATTTCTCGCGGGGCATATGCAGGTCATCGTTCCGATTTGCGTGGCGCTCGGCGTGCTCTTTCCTCAGCAGATCGGCGTTCTCAAGCCCATCGTTCCCACCCTGTTTGCCTTTATGACGTTCCAAGGCGCGCTCAGCAACACCTTCCACCAGGTAGCTGAGGTGTTCCGCCGTCCCCTGCATCTGATTTTGGCGTTATTTGTCTCGGCTGTGATCATCCCCATCGCGGCGTATGCCATGGGCTCACTGTTCTTTGGCTCCAACCCCAACCTTGTCTGCGGCATCGTGCTCGAGTACAGCGTACCCGTGGCAGTCACTGCCTTTATGTGGATTAGCATGTTCGGCGGCAACGGCCCGCTCGCGCTCACCATCATCCTGACGTCCTCGGTTATATCGCCCGTAACGATTCCGCTCACGCTCAAGCTCCTGTTGGGCGCCACCGTCGCAATCGATGTTCCGAGCATGATGCAGAACATGGCCTTTATGATTGCCATCCCCGCCCTGCTCGGCATCGTAATCAACGAACTCACGCGCGGATGGGGACACGAGAAACTCTCCCCCGCGCTCTCGCCCGCCTGCAAATTTATGATGATGGGCGTCATCGCGTCCAACTCCACCGCCATGAGCGAGTACGTGCTGCACATGAACGCAGTGCGCCTGGAAGTCGCCCTCTTTATTCTGGTGTTCGCCATCAGCGGTTTTGTCGTGGGCATTCTGGTCGCCCGCGCGTTGCACCTGCCGTATAACGAGACGACCACCATGTGCTTTACCTGCGGCATGCGCAATATCTCTTCGGGCGCCGTCATCGCCACACAGTATTTTCCCGGCGAGGTCGTGTTTCCCGTCATGTGCGGAACGCTGTTTCAGCAGGTGCTCGCCTCGCTTATCGGGCATCTCTTTGAGCATCTGACCGGCGAGGAGCGCGCCGCCCAGCGCAAGCGGGTCGAAGCCGGCCGCGACGCCATGGCACGCTAGACTGTCCGCATTACGCGGGGCTAGTCTTGCTATACGAGCGTTTCCAGATGCGCGCGCAGGCGCTCAGCATCGATATCGAGCGTCGTCTCGGCATTGACCTGGGCCAAACGATAGCCGACAAAGTAGGGCGAAACCACCCAACGCGGCAGCGCCTTGGCAATGGTCCGACCGTACATGTGGTAGAAGAACAAGTTGTACGACTCTGCGCGACCACCATGGTGCTCGTTCAGGATATAGCGCAGAGCTACCTGAATCGCATCGGCGAAGAGGTCCGTCTCGGCTTGGTCTCGCGCGCCATCGCTGGCGGCGATTCCCTGCGGGGCTGAAACGTTGACCTCAAAGAACCCCATAATCGGTTCGGTTGAGATGTCGACCGAGATTCTCCCCTGTTGCCAGACACCAATGCCTTCAAAGTTGGCTGAGGTCAGCGTCGCATAGCCGTCCTCCTGTTCCAAGCCCACAATCTGCATGTGTGGATGGACGAGGCTGCCGCCCGAAAGCGGGCCCTTGTTCTTGTACATGAGCACACTGCGGTACTGTTGGGAATCGATCATCTGCTGCCAACAGCCCAGAGCAAACCGTATCACATGATGCAGCTCATCCGGTTCATAGGTCACCAGGTCGGCATCGTGATCGGCCGACTCGATCAGCACGGTTTGACGGGTGGCGCGCAGGGTCTTGAACTTATTCTCGAGCCAAATGCAATCGCCATCACGGCGAATGATGTCGGTGAGCCCTTCTGTATCGCAAAAAGGGCACGCGGTGCCGGGATTACGGTTGTCGTCGGGCTTACCGTTCGCCTGCTGAACGTCAAATACCAGCGCCACGGGTTATACCTCCAGCGGCACAATCTTGGTGCCATGGAGCTCGGAGACGCCCAGTGCCGCCGCCACGGTATCGCGGTTGACCGTGAAAATGCCGCCGCCGGGAAGGATGGTCAAGCGGTCGCCCGCATACTCGATCAAGCGGGCCAGGTTTTCGAAGTTGTCCTCGATCGGCGTACCGGCAGCGCCACCATGCGTCAGGATGCGTGTGATGCCGCAGTCGGCGAGTATGTCAATCGCGTCGAGCTGAGCCTCGGGCGAGAGCTGATCAAACGCCATGTGAAAGGTGATGTCGATGGGCTCACGCTTGCATTCCTCGGTCGCGCAGCCCGCGGCCATCACGAGGGCACCCAACGTAAGCTCGTCGAGCGCCCATCCGCCAGCGCAGGGCTTGCAGCAGCCAAAGACCAAGCCGTCAACGCCGGCGCTTACGGCAAGACCCAGGTCCATCTCCATCATGCGCAGCTCGTCTTGGTTGTAATGAAAGTCACCGCCACGCGGGCGAATCATGCACATCACTCGCGCGTCATGCTCGTGAGCATAGCTGACTGTAGCGCTGATAACGCCGGCAGAAGGCGTGGTGCCACCAACGGCGAGGTTGTCGCACAGCTCGATGCGCTTTGCACCGGCATCGATAGCTGCCGGCACCCGCTCAAAGTTCTCGGCACAAAACTCGTACAGCATAGATAGACCCCCAAAGACAGCAGATGTTTTCCGACGGGCATTGTCACACATCCCCATGAAGTTGCGGTGGAATAGGGACTGTTTTGGCGTCTAGCGCCCCCATTTAGTCCCTATTTCACCGCAACTTAAAAGGGGGCGCTGACCGGGTTGGTCAGCGCCCCCTTTGTTGAATGGATTAACCGCCCAGATAGGCCTTGCGGACGTTATCGTCGTGCAGCAGCTCTTGACCGGTGCCGGTCATGGTGATCTTGCCAGTCTCGAGCACGTAACCGCGCGTGGCGATGGAAAGCGCCATCTGCGCGTTTTGCTCGACCAGAAGCACCGTGGTACCGGCCTTGTGCAGGTCCTCGACAATCTGGAAGATCTGTTCGATCAGAATCGGTGCCAGACCCATGGAAGGTTCGTCGAGCATGAGCAGCTTGGGGTTACTCATAAGGGCGCGGCCCATAACGAGCATCTGCTGCTCGCCGCCCGAAAGGGTGCCGGCGACCTGGCGACGGCGCTCCTTAAGACGCGGGAACTGTTCGTAGACACGCTCAAGGCCCGGAGCCACCGTGGACTTGGGCTGCGTATAGGCGCCCATTTCCAGGTTCTCCTCAACCGTCATCTGCAAAAAGGCGCGACGTCCCTCGGGCACCTGGGCCAGGCCCTTGCTTACCAGCTTATCAGCGGGCGTATGAGTAATGTCCTCGCCCATAAACTTGATGGAGCCGGTCTTGGAACGCAGCAGGCCCGAGACAGTCTTGAGCGTTGTGGACTTGCCGGCACCGTTCGCACCGATCAGGGCCACGATCTCGCCCTCGTTAACGTTAAAGGAGATGTCCTTGATGGCGTGGATGGCGCCGTACCAGACGTTGATGTTGTAGACGGAAAGCATCGGCTCTGCCATTTAGTTCTCCCCCTTATCCTGCTTGCCCAGATATGCCTCGATAACGGCGTCGTTGTTCTGGATTTCCTCGGCCGTGCCCTTGGCGATGACCTTACCAAAGTTGAGCACGCAGATACCCTCGCAAATATTCATGACGAGCGACATGTCGTGCTCGATAAGCATGATGGCAATGCCGAAGGTGTCGCGAATCTTAACGATGTTCTCCATGAGCTCCGCGGTCTCGGACGGGTTCATGCCGGCGGCAGGCTCGTCGAGCAACAGCAGTTTGGGGTTGGTGGCAAGCGCGCGGACGATCTCCAGACGACGCTGGGCGCCGTAAGGCAGCGAGCCGGCCTGCTCGTTTGCCAGATGCTCCATATCAAAGATGGACAGCAGCTCCATGGCGCGCTCGTGAGCAGCCTTCTCGTGCTTCCAATACGTCGGCAGGCGCAGCACGCCCTCAAAGCCGGAGTAACGCTCCTGGTTATGCAGGCCGACCTTAACGTTATCCTCCACCGTCATGGTATTAAACAGGCGAATGTTCTGGAAGGTACGGGCAATACCCATGCGGTTGACCTGGTAGACCGACTTGCCCGAAGTGTCCTCACCGTCGAGCAGGATGGTGCCGTGCGTAGGCTGGTACACCTTGGTGAGCAGGTTGAAGACCGTGGTCTTGCCGGCACCGTTGGGGCCGATGAGACCGGCGATCTCAGTCTTGCCGATGGTCAGGCTAAAGTCATCGACTGCCTTAAGGCCGCCGAATTCAATGCCCAGGTGGATGCACTCGAGCGCCGGGCGCTGGCCCAGGTCGCGGTCGGGAACGATGGCGCCAGAAGGATACGGGACCATCTTGCCCTTGTTGAACTCAAATTTACTGGGCATCGGCTGCCACCTCCTTCTTGGAAGCAAAGCGGTCCTTGACGCGACCGAAGAACGCCTTGAGCTGCGGGTTGTTGGTAAAGATCATGACCAGGATCAACACGATGGCGTAGATGAGCATGCGGTAGTCCGAGAACTGACGGAGCAGCTCGGGAAGCACCGTGAGCAACGCCGCCGCGATGACGGAACCGCGCATGTTGCCCAGGCCGCCCAGGACCACGAACACCAGAATGAGGATGGACGTATTGAAGTCGAACTTAGTGGCGGAAAGCTGCGAGAAGTTACCGCCGAACAGGGCTCCGGCAGCACCGGCGAGGGCAGCGGAAACCACGAAGGCGATCATGCGGTACTGGGTGACGGAGATGCCCACGGACTCGGCAGCGATCTTGTTGTCGCGCACGGCCATGATGGCACGACCGGTACGGCTGCGAACCAGGTTGAGTACAATCACGAGCGCGACCATAACCAGGATGGCGCCGGCAAGGAAGGTCGAATAGGTCGACACACCCGATGCGCCCTGGGCACCCTTGATGATAGCGGTGCCGTCTTCGAGCAGGTGCAGGTCGTCGATCGTAGAATTGCCCGTGATGTTAAAGATAACGTGCAGGCCGCGGGAATCGACGCCCACGATAAGGCAGGTGACGATCTCCTTGATAATCTCGCCAAAGGCCAGCGTCACGATAGCCAGGTAATCGCCGCTCAGACGAAGGACCGGGATGCCAATCAAGAAGCCCAGGATGGCGGCAGCGATGGCGCCGACCACGATGCTGATGATCAGGCGCACCGGATCGGAGGGAACGGCGCTCTCCAGCGCGACGGCGGTGACGATTCCCGTATAGGCGCCGACACTCATAAAGCCTGCGTGGCCCAGCGACAAGTCGCCCGCGATGCCGACGACGAGGTTAAGGGAAATGGCCATGACGATATAGGCCGTGATGGGAACCAGCTGACCGGCGATCATGCGCGGAATCATGTGGTTAGACTGCATAAAGAACACGATGGCAAATGCCACGATGCACATGGCGTACGTGACAAAGTCGTGACGCGTCTGCTTGTCTTTAAGAAACTTCATAACGCTCACCTACACCTTCTCGGGGACGTACTTGCCCAAGAGGCCGGCAGGCTTGACGAGCAGGACGATGATCAAAACACCAAAGACGATGGAGTTGGCAAGGCTCGTGGAAATGTAAGCCTGCGCCATCGCCTCGATGATGCCAATGAGAATGCCGCCGACAAAGGCGCCGGGGATGGAGCCGATGCCGCCGAAGACGGCGGCGTCGAAGGCCTTGATGCCAGGCATGGCACCCGTCGTGGGCTGCAGGACCGGCGAGTAGGAGCACAGCAGCACGCCGGCGATGGCGGCAAGGGCAGAGCCGATGGCAAACGTCATCGAGATGGTGCGGTTGACGTTGATGCCCATCAGCTGAGCGGCGGCTTTGTCCTCGGACACGGCGCGCATGGCTTTGCCCATCTTGGTCTTACCTGTAAAGAACATCAGGCCGGCCATGATAACCAGGCAGGCGACGATGGTGACGAGCGAGACGGCGCTTACGTTGAACTTGGCCAAGAACTCCGGCACCTGGAAGGTGACGAGCGAAGTAAAGTTCTTGGGCGTGGCGCCCCACAGAAGCTGCGCGGCGTTCTGCAAGAAGTAAGACACGCCGATAGCCGTGATCAGAACGGCCAGCGGGCCTGCTTGGCGCAGCGGCTTATAGGCCAGACCCTCAATGAGAACACCGAGAACCGTGCAGACCACACAAGAGAGAACTACAGATGCCCAGCCCGGGAGGCCGAGATACGACGTGGCGCAGAACGAGACATAGGCACCGACCATGATGACGTCGCCGTGAGCGAAGTTCAGCATCTTGGCGATACCGTAGACCATGGTGTAGCCCAACGCGATGATGGCGTAGACGCTGCCCATGGACAGGCCGTTGACTAGGTATTGGATAAAGACCGTCATGTTCCACATCCCCCTTTCGAATAGGTTTCCAGTTGATGTATGAAACAGGGACGTTACATCGTCCCTAGATACCAAGCAAGCAGGGAAGGCCAAAACCTCCCCTGCTTGGGATCAAAACCGCTCTATGTAAGGCGGCCAATTAGGCCTGTACGTACTTACCGTCGGTGATGACGTACGCCGTGGGCTCCTTCTGGACCTGGCCCTTATCGTTCCAGGTGAGCTTGCCGGTCAGACCGTCAACGGTAATCTTGAGCATAGCCTTGGACAGCTTCTCGGCGGCCTCGGTCGGGTCGGCGTCGACACCAAGACCGGCCTCCTTGACGGCCTCGGCCACCGCGTGCACGCCGTCGTAGGCGTCGGCGGCAAACTGGTCGGGGGTATCGCCGTACTTATCCTTGTAAGCGTTGACGAAGTCGGCGTTCTTCTCGTCGTCGGCGGAGAACGGGGTCATGAGCAGCAGACCCTCGGCAAGAGAGGTATCGAAGCCCTCAACGCCCAGGATGCCGTCCATGCCGTCGCAGCCCATCATCTTGACGTCGTAGCCCATGTCCTTGGCGTTCTTGAGCAGGACGGACGCCGGCGTGTAGTAGATCGGCGCAAAGATCATGGTGGCGCCGGCCTGCTTGGCCTTGGTCAGCTGGTTGGTAAAGCTCGTGGCGGAGTCGTCCTTAAAGGTCTCCTCGTCGACAATCTCGAGCTTGGACTCAGCGGCCTGGGCCTTAAAGGAATCTGCGATGCCCGAAGAATAGGCGTCGCCGGAGTTATAGAACAGCACGAACTTCTCGTCCGCGTACTTCTGCGCCAGGAACTTGGCAGCGTTGACACCCTGGTTGGGGTCGGTGAAGCAGACCTGGAAGACGCAATCCTTGCCGTCGGTGACGTCCTCGGAGGACGCGGACGGGGTGATCATGAACGTCTTGGGGTCGTTACCGCACTCGGCGGCAACGGCAACCGACGCACCCGTGGTGGTCGGACCGACGAGGGCCTGCATGCCCCAGTCGAGCAGGGTGTTGAAGGCGTTGACGGCCTTCTCGCCATCGGCCTGGTCGTCCTCGGCCTTGCTGGCAAGCGGCAGCTCCTTGGTCGAGAAATCCTTGCAGCCAAGCTCGACACCCTGGGTAACGGACTTGCCGTAGGACGCGTTGGCGCCGGTCAGCGGGCCGATGGTGCCGATCTTAAACGAAGCGTCGCTCGAAGCGGAACCGCTGTCGCCGCCGTTGGAGGAGCAGCCAGCTAGAATGGACATCGCCCCCAGACCTGCTGCGCTCGCGATAACGCTCCTGCGATTCATAACAGGGTTCAATGACTTACCGGTGAGGCTCGACATGCGGCTCTCCTCTCAAATCTCGTCGGGTTTCGGTTACCCGACAGGCCATCCTTCGCCGTGTTCGGCGTTCGCAAAATAGTAGACGCTTTAGTTGAGAAAAGTGGCGATTATTTCAACTTTTCTTTTGTTTTGCCCATTTATCCATAATTCTGCGTATTTCTATTGTTTTATGCAGTTTAGCCACTTTATTATGTAAAAGTAATGTTTCCATTCTGTTACAGGCGTCCCTGCCCTGAATAAAACAGCCTCACCGGTCGTGCTTTATGCGCACTTAGGAAGCGATGTACTTGCCGTCCTGGATCACATAGGCTGTAGGTCGTATGTAGCGAGCATGTTTCCAATGTTTCCGCAGCGTTTCGGGGGTGCCGTTTTGTGCGACTCCTGTTGCCTGGCGAGCACGCGCCCTCGGTTCACGCTAGAATGCACTCAACCTTTAAGCGGTTAATCCATCCATAAGATGCACGAAGGAGCTATCTATGAGCGAACCCCTGCGCACCGTGAACGTCGGCCTCATCGGTCTGGGAACCGTCGGCGGCGGCGTGGCCCGCGCAGGGGATGTCCTCTTTGACCCGCTGGTCAAGCACTTCAAGGAGTATGCCTTCCGCTCCTGCCGCGAGACGCCCATCAAGGCTGCAAGCCTCGGCAACGACGCCGGTATTTACGGCGCCGCAGCGGACCAGGGCAGAGAGAGGGCAGCGGCCGCGT
>USKL01000003.1 GCA_900555225.1 uncultured Collinsella sp. | reverse complement strand
CGTCTGATTATCAAAATCAACGAAAGACTTTTACAGCTCTTCAATTCGGCTGTCGATATATGGTTCTACGACGTCTACAAATTCGTCTTTCCTCAGCCACCATTCATCGGCGCTGCTCTCTTTGAGATAAACATCATCCAGTGAGTAAAGTTTGATGGTGTTCTGCTTGCCGTGGATGAGCTGGCGGAAGTCTTCGAAACGGACTTTGACGATTTCTTCTGTATCCGGCATGATGAAAAGCGCCTTGGCTGTGAAGATGGCGAAGACCTGAACAAGGGCATTGTCATGGTAGTCGCCGGCGTCAATCTGCTGATGGGTGCTGCCCACATGGATAATGTCCTCTTTGGATTTCTTCAGTCCGCGGTAGTATTCCAGACTGTCAACGATGGCTTCTTCATAGCTTTCATCAGGATCAAAATGTGTTGTCTGGATCAGGTCGTATTTGCCGGGATAAAGTTCGCGGTCAAGTGAACGCTTTTGAATCAAGATATAAGTATCATCTTCCTTTGGCTGGAACATCCATACATGGGCAACCTGATGAAGCAGGCCTTGAGTATGTACTTCCTCGCGGGTGGCTATTATAATATTCCGACAAAAATTTACAAGTCATTTTATGAACAAAATACAGAAAAATTTTTGGGTATTTTCCCATATGGACAGAATTTAGTAAAGATGCACAGAAAGGACGGGCAATGGAGGAATACAAATAGAAATTATACAGAAAATGGTTTTATGATGAAAAAAACACTTACGAAGGGAAGAAAACTGTGATAGAATGATTGACGCTGTAAATAGTAAATGAATTAAAAATAAGGAATGTATTTGGTAAGAAATTGGAAACGTACAGGTGATGCCGGGATTTGAGAGTGAGTCCAAAGGCATGGAACTGATTAACGAACAACACACATTATGTTCTTTTCTAATGAAAAGGAGTGTATTTTATGCCAAAGACAAAATTACAAAATGTTTTTTTTACAATTCTGATGGCCTTTTTGATGGTCTATGCCAATAACTTCATCATGAAACGCCGCAAAAAGGAGTTTGGCCTGTACCAGGTACTCGGCATGGGGCGCGGGCGCGTCGCCACGATCATGGCGCTCGAGACCGTGATCGTTTCGGTCGGCGCCTTTGTCGCCGGCATCGTGCTGGGCGTGGGGCTCTCTCAGCTCATGGTATTCTTTACGGCCTCGCTCTTTAAGACACAGATCGCCAATTTCCACTTCTTCTTCTCGGTGCATGCGTTCAACCTGACCCTTGCCTGCATGTTCGTAATGTTTGTGCTCACGTTGCTGCTGAACCTTCTCGCCGTGCGTCGCACCAAACTCATCGAGCTCATGGGTGCCGAGCGTCGCAACGAGAGCATCAAGACACGCAACCCCTGGATCGCGATTGCCATCTTTGCCGTGGGCGTGGTGCTGGTGGGCGTGGCCTATTACCGTCTGCTACGTGATGGGTTCCCGCTCACCGAGACGGACAGCAAGCTGCAAGAGGCTAAGAACCAGTTTGGCATCACGACCGCTATGGTTACCGTGGGCACCTTTGCCCTATTCTGGGGACTCTCGGGCATGCTCATCAAGCTGCTGCAGAGCCTGCGCGGTGTGTATTGGCGCGGTCTCAACATGTTTACCGTGCGCCAGCTTGCGGCCAAGGTCAACACGGTGTGCTTTTCGATGGGCGTCATCGCGATGATCCTGTTCCTCGCCATTACCTCGGTGACGTGCGGTATGTCGATCGCCAACGTGATGAACGAGAACCTGGAGCGCTATACGCCGGCCGATATGTCGCAGACGTATAGCTATTACACGCCCGATGATCTCGACCATTACAAAGAGTATGCTGACCCGTCTGAGGCCGATCGTATGGTGCCGGCCGACGCAACGGTCGACTTGTACTCTGCGTGGCATGGTGAGCTTGTCGATCCGGACAATGATACGGAGAGTATTTATGGTAAGTCGGCGGACAACAGCGTCGAGACCGGCAAGAAGGTCAATATCGCCGATGTTGCCGGTGAGCATGTGCAGATCGATTCGTATCTGAGTTATCCGCTTGGCGGCTCGGATCCTTCGGTGACTCCAAGTGAGATGTGCAAGATCATGGGCGAAAAGCTCCCGAAGGCGCTCGAGGGTAGCAACGCCGACACGACAGGCCTGTCTGTGACGCCGGCAAGTCAGTACAACAAATTGCGTCAGATGATGGGCAAGGAGCCGGTGAGCATTGGTCGCGACCAGTACTTGCTCACGTGTGATATGGGCGGCGAGCTGGTCGACATGTACACCAAGTATATGGCTGGCGGCCATGCCCTTACCTTGGGCGGGCATACGCTCAAGCCCGCTGGCGACAAGTCGGACGAGGATACGGCTGCCATCGCCAACTCGGCGATGGGCAGTAATCCGGGTACCGTCGTCGTTGCCGACGAGCTGTTGTCCCAACTTAATCTGCAGCCGTATTCCAGTAGCCTGCTCGTTAACTACAAACAGGGGATGGATGCGACCGAGGCAGACGAGAGCATTAAATACACTGCGCTCGACAATCTGCTCGTTGACGGCAAGGAGCCGGGGTCGTGGGGAATCTTCATCACACGCTCCGAGATGTACACGCAGGCAGCGCAAATGAACGGTCTTATTAGCTACCTAGCCATCTACATCGGCTTTGTATTGGTCGTTGCATGCGCGGCGATTCTGTCGATCCAGCAGCTCTCCAATGTGGCCGACGGCAGCCGCAGCTATCGTGTGCTGGCGCAGATCGGCTGTGACGACCGCCAGATCCGCCATTCGGTGATGGCACAGCAAGCGGTGTTCTTCCTGTTCCCGTTGGCGGTGGGCTTGGCGCACTCCTTTGTGGCGCTCAAGGTGATTATCGACCTGGTGAGCACGTTCGGTCATATGAGCATCGGCGGCACCGTGGGCCTCACCTGCGCGATCTTCTTGGCATCCTACGGCGGCTACTTCTTGGTAACTTACCTCATGAGCACCGGCATAGTGCGAGCCGCCATCGCCACCCGCCACAGCGAGTAACAAGCGGGCAAAATCGTCGCAAAACCAGTGCGAACAACCGCTGCGAAGGGAGTCCAGCCCCCCTTCGCGGCGTTTTTTTGCCTGACTGATGAGCCTCAAGACCAAGTGAGTAGACTTTTTTGGATCTGTCGAGCACATCGCGGGTGGCGCCCAATAAAACAGCAGGTCAGGGCTGTGGCGTTTTGGGGCGTGCTTGGCCTCCTGCAAAAAGCCTACTCACTTGGTTTTTTCTGCTAGAAGACCGCCGCGAGGGAAAACAGCTCTCTCGGAGCGGCTGGTGTTTGCCGAGATAAAACCTACCAAAATAAACCTGTCCCTTTTTGGCAGGTTAACGCTTCCAGAAGTGGAGGATGAGCGTGGTGCGGTTTTGCTGCTCGGTTTTGACCAGGATGTTGTGGATGTGGGTCTTGACGGTGCCCACGGCAAGGAATAGCTCGTCAGCAATCTCTTGGTTCGACTTGCCCAGCACAACCAGACGCATGACTTCGGTCTCGCGGTTGGAGAGCTTGTAAGCGTTGCGATAGAAGGGCATCTGCTCTTCTATGTGCCGATCAAGATCGCTGACGTTCTTTTCCTCGGGCGCCTCCTGCATGCGGATTGAAAGCACGTGGTAGGAGTAGATAATCAGCAGAATCGCAAAGTAGCACGCAAAGACGTTTTCGCTAAAGTTGCGCTCGGACAGATATAGCTGCAGCCAAGAGGGCGCCAGACTCATGGGGACGACAAGAATGTTGTAGAAATCCTCGGCAACGATGCAACCGACCAGAATAGCGCCGATAATCAGGTGCTTTCGCTGGTTGTTAACGCGTGCCTTCAGCTCAACCTTTGTACTCTTATGAGCCGTCCAGAAGATGTACAGTCCCACAAAGACAAGGAATACCTGACGCATCGTGTAGTAGAGCCACTGATGCATGGGGCCGTAGGGGGCAGCGACGATAATCAGCGACTCGCACAGCAAAAACGTTAGGACAGGGATGGCGAACAACTTCTTAGAATGCTTATCGAGCAAGTCCATGGCAATGGCCCAAATAAAAGCCTGTGAAGCGGTCGCCACAAGGGTCCGCATTACAGGCATGGTAATTGAGTAATAGTCACTGGCCGGAAAACTTCGGTTTTGCAACGTGTATTCAAAAAAGAAGATCTCGGTCATCTCGATGGCATAGCAAATAAAAACGCCGCTGCCATAGATAAAGAAGCGTCGACGAGTCGAGGCATAGGCGGCAAGAGAAAGCACTGCCGTTACAATACAGATAACCAGTATTGCCAAGGTATAGAAAAACATGAGCGTGTTCATCTGCCACCGTCCCGTCTCATTTGATCTCCCGTGGGGCCCGCTATATCCCTCGGATATATTTGTCCCAGCCGGCCGTTCCGTTGCGGATTAGGCGCCGAGATACAGAATAGCTGTATACCGTTCGCGGTTCTAGATAGTAAACCCCCTACAAGCCCGCTACCTGCGGGTTTATATTGGTTTAGAGGGGATGTAACTCCGTGAACGGTCTTTAATCCCGAATAAACTAGGTGAAAATTGCATACGGGTGAATGATGGTCTTGTCAACACGAGGCGTGATGTTCGAGCGCCTCATAGTAATATAATAGTCGGCAAGACCGGCGGAAAGGAAATCGACATGGCACTGCCTAAGGATTTCATCGACACCAACGACTTCACCAAAGAGCAGATCATGGCTATCGAGGATCTTGGCCTGGCAATGAAGAAGGCCATCAAGGTTGACGGTTATTATCCGCACCTGCTCCGCAACAAGAGCCTTGGCATGATCTTCCAGCAGGTCTCCACCCGCACCCGTCTTTCCTTCGAGACCGCTATGACCGACCTCGGCGGTCATGCTCAGTTCTATGGCCCTGGCACCATCCAGCTCGGCGGTCACGAGTCCTTGGGCGACACCGCTCGCGTTATGGGCTCGCTGCTCGACATCATGATGGCTCGCGTTGACCGTCACAAGGACGTCGTCGGTCTCGCCGAGGGCTCCGCTGTGCCCGTCATCAACGGCATGTCCGAGTTCAACCATCCCACGCAGGAGATGGGCGACCTCATGACCATGCTCGAGAACCTCCCCGAGGGCAAGAAGATCGAGGACTGCACCCTGGCCTTCATCGGCGACGCCACCCAGGTCTGCGTTTCCCTCATGTTCATCGCCTCCAAGGTCGGCATGAAGTTTGTCCAGTTTGGACCTAAGGGCCACCAGATCCCCGACGGCGGCCTGCACGTCGGCACCGTCGAGGAGCGCGCCGAGTTCGGTAAGCAGATGATGGCCATCGCCGAGGAGAACTGCAAGGTCTCCGGCGGCTCGGTCGTCATCTCCGACGACATCGAGTGCATCAAGGGCGCCGACTTCATCTACACCGACGTGTGGTATGGCCTGTACGACGAGGAGGTTTCGGGCGAGAACTACATGGACGTGTTCTATCCCAAGTATCAGGTCACCATGGACATGATGAACTTCGCCGGCGCAGACTCCAAGTTCATGCACTGCCTGCCGGCCACCCGCAACGAGGAGGTCGTCGACGAGGTCATGGACGATCCCGAGCGCTCCCTGTGCTGGGTCGAGGCCGAGAACCGCAAGCACTCCATCCGTGCTCTCCTTGCCGCCCTGGGCAAGCGCACCCCGCTCAACGACGAGGGTGTCGAGTACTCCGCCAAGGCTGAGCTCCACGCCGCTCTCGAGGCTCTCGAGCAGCTCTAAGCTCAAGGCTTCTAAAAGCACGTTTGCGGGCGGCGGATGCTCGTCTCCTGTCGCCCGCTCACCGAGGCCCAAGCAATTGCCTTAATACCTTAGGGCCTCGGATCTGTCCAAGACTGAGCGAAGGAGCTCATCATGAGCGACGGAAAGAAAAAGCTTTCCTTCTTGACGGTCATTTCGACCATCATCTGCGTCGTCTTCGTTTGCGAGGCCGCCGCTCCTGCTGCTGCCATTGGCAACCAGCAGTTCTTCTGGTGGATCTTCCTGATCCTGACCTTCCTGCTTCCCTACGGCATGGTTGTCGCCGAGCTCGGTACCACCTATGACGGCGAGGGCGGCATTTACGACTGGGTACGCGATGGCCTGGGCGACAAATGGGGCGCCCGCATCTCGTACTACTACTGGGTCAACTACCCGCTGTGGATCGCCTCGCTGGCTACCATGTTCCCCGACATTTTGGGCATGGTCTTTGGCGTCGAGTTCAACTTGATCGCCAAGATGGGTATCGATCTTGCCTTTGTGTGGATCGTCTACCTCATGGGTCGCTCCAAGGCGGCCGACTCCGAGTGGGTCCTTAACGGTGGCGCCATCATCAAGGTCGCCGTCGCCGTTATCGTTGGCGCTTTGGGCATTTGGTATGCCATGGAGAACGGTTTTGCGAACGACATGTCCGCTGCCACCTTCCTGCCCGAGCTCACCAACACCAACGCTCTCGGCTACCTGTCGATCATCATCTTTAACTTCATGGGCTTCGAGGTCATCTGCACCATGACCGACGACATGGCCGATCCCGCTCGCGATATCCCCAAGGCTATCATCGTCGGTGGCCTGTCCATCGCCGTGATCTACCTGTTCGCTGGCTTTGGCATCGGCGCTGCTGTGCCGGCCGATTCCATCGACCCCGACTATGGCATGATTGTCGCAGTCCAGACCATGGTGGGCGACTCCATGATCTTCAAGGTCATCTGCATCGCCTTCCTGATCACCCTGTTCGCCAACATGGCCGCCTGGTCCTTCGGCGTTAACTCCGTCGCTCGCTACGCCGCCGAGCACGGCAACATGCCCAAGGTCTTCGCCTCGATGATCTCGGATGACGATATGCCCAACGGCGCCAACCTGGTCAACGCCATCGTTGCCTCCCTGGTGCTGTGCCTGCAGCTGGTTCCCATCGACGCCATCTCCAACGGTGTTTTCTGGATGCTCTTCGGCACCTCCGTCGTCTTCCTGCTGCTCACCTATATCCCGATGTTCCCGGCGTTCCTCAACCTTCGTAAGAACGACCCCAACCGCGAGCGCATCTTCACGTTCCCGTTTAAGGGCGCCATGATGAAGGTCATGCTGGCTATCCCCTGCATCGAGCTGGTCCTGGCCATCGTCGCAACGCTGGTGCCGTTCTCCGCCGCCGAGATTGGCGACAAGCTCCCGATGATCGTTATCTTCATCGTGCTCGTGCTCATCGGCGAGGTCGTCCGCGTCGTCAGCGCTAAGGGCCGCGAGACCGAGTACAAGGGTCTGACCCCTGAGCTCGCAGCCCAGCGTCTCGCTGAGGAGGCCGCCGAGGCCGAGGAGAACTAGAGCACCCGGTTCTGGGGCTCCAACCCTCCTCGTGTACCAACGCGCGCTTCGTCGGGCTTGTCGCTCCCGACTCCGGGCACTCTAGCCTCTTCGGAGGCGTGCCCAAGCGACAGTTTTGATAACCATTCCCCCGGGGTGGGTGTGAGCGATAGCTCCGGTAACCACCGCCCACCCCAATCTCTCTTCCGTATCCTTCGTGCGTTTTGTCTCCGCGCACTTGGTTACGTCGTCGCTTGCCGGTGCGATTCCGTGAAAACCGGCACCGGGCGCCCCGACCTTTGCCGGGGAACGGGCGCCTACCATCTCTTGGTTTTAGGCTGCGGGTAACCCGCCCGCAGCAAGCGATCGTTCGATTTGGAGGAAATCTTATGCGTACGATCACCGAGTCCGAGTCCACCCCCAAGGCCGACGGCTTCTTCATGCCCGCCGAGTTCGCCCCGCAGGATCGCGTGTGGATGGGCTGGCCCCACCGCACCGACACCTGGGCCCACGGCGCCAAGCCGGCCCAGAAGCAGTATGCCGCCATCGCCCGCGCCATCTCCGAGTTCACCCCGGTCTATATGTGCGCCAACCAGGTCGACTACGCCAACTGCAAGGCCGTCTTCGAGAACGACGAGAACGTCACCGTCATCGAGATGACCACCGACGACGCCTGGTTCCGCGACACTGCCGCCACCTATGTCATCAACGGCAAGGGCGAGAAGCGCGCCAACCACTGGCACTTCAACGCCTACGGCGGCCTCGTCGACGGCCTGTACTTCCCGTGGGACAAGGACGAGCAGATCGCCCTCAAGATGGCTGAGCTCTCCGGCTGCCGCCGCTATCGTCCCGATGACATGATCCTCGAGGGCGGCTCCATCACCGTCGACGGCGAGGGCACCCTTGTCGTGACCGACCAGTGCCTGCTTTCCCCGGGCCGCACCTGCTCTGCGGTTCTGGAGGAGGAAGAGGATCCCGAGTCCATCTGGCCCAAGTACCACAAGAAGTTTGAGCCCTGGAGCGAGGAGCTTCGCGCCTACATGGACGAGCACCTCAAGGATTACCTGGGTGTCGAGAAGGTCATCTGGGTCAAGGAGGGCATCGACCCCGAGGAGACCAACGGCCACATCGACGACGTCGCCACGTTCATCGCGCCGGGCGTCATGGCCTGCATTTGGACCGACGATCCCGAGTATCCGTTCTACGAGCAGTGCCACGCTGCCTACGAGACCCTCTCCAACGCCGTCGACGCCAAGGGCCGCAAGATGAAGGTCTACAAGCTCTGCATGCCCGTGAACCCGCTGTTCATGGACCAGGCTTCCTGCGACACCATCGACGCCGACGAGAACGCCGAGCCGCGCGTCCCCGACGAGCCGCTGATCGCCTCCTACATGAACTACCTCGTGACCAACCACGGCGTTATCGTCCCGCAGTACGGCGACGAGAACGACCAGCTGGCCGTCGACACGCTCCAGAAGATCTACGACGAGGTCTGGGGCGAGGGCGTCTACAAGTGCGTCGGCGTTCAGTCCGAGCAGGTCGTCTTCGGTGGCGGCAACATCCACTGCATTACTCAGCAGGAGCCGTCCGCGTAATTGTCTGTCTTCCCGAGGCACGGCACCTTGCCCTTCAATCGTCGGGCATGACCCTTAAGGTCTATGCCCTCCTCTTTCAGGGCAATCTGCCGCACCTCGGAAACCCAGCCAATCACGCAGACGCTTAATCGTCTGGCTTCCTGAGCCGTGATGCTTCGGGAACCCAGCCGATCAATCGGACGGTCGGTGAATCGGACCATCTCGGGGCATTGATGGTCGGTTTATTCGATGTCTTGGTCGGCTGGGTTTTTCTTTGGGCACTCCGTTGCCTCCACTTCGGAGTGCCCGCCTCTTTGATTGAGTACGCGTCTGATCTGGGATTTATTGCGGGTTAGGCCAATTGTTCGCTTGAATATCCCAGGTCAGACGCGTCTTCAATTGCCAAAAGATTCCGGTCGCAATCGCGGCCGTTTTGATCGGAGTATCTATGTACCAGCGTATCGTTATCTACACGCGCCTGTTCCGCGAGCGTTGGTCCAACAATTGCATCCTCTCTTCTCTTTGGGATGGCACCTGCACCGGTGACGCGGCCTGCAACCCTACCTTGGGCTGCGCCTTCGGTACAGATGCCATCCTTTTTGCTGTAGGGGGAGCGTGTCGTGGCAGGTAAAAAGTTCTCCCTGTTCGAGGTCATCCTCTCGGTTATCTGCGTTGTCTTTACCATCGAGGCGGCCGCTCCGGCATCTGCCATGGGTAACGTGCAGTTCTTCTGGTGGATCTTCCTCATCATTACGTTTTTGCTTCCCTATGGCCTGGTGGTGGCCGAGCTCGGTACGGCGTTCGATTCCGAGGGCGGCCTGTACGATTGGGTTCGCCTGGGCTTGGGCGACCGTTGGGGCGCCCGCTGCTCCTGGTGCTATTGGGTCAACTTTCCACTGTGGGTGGCAAGTATCGCCTGCATGTTCCCCAGTGTCATCAATGCGGTATGGGGCATCGAATTTTCGCTTGGGGTCCGAATTGCCATCGAGCTTGCCTTTGTGTGGGGCGTCACGGTCATGGCAATGCAGCCGGTGGCCGAGGCCGATTGGGTCATGGATGCCGGCGCCGTCATCAAGGTGCTCATTACCGCCGTGGTGGGAATCATCGGCATCTGGTTTGCCTGCAACAACGGCTTTGCCAACGATATGTCGTTTAAGACATTTGTCCCCGATCTGGGAGACACTAACTCACTGACGTATCTTTCAATCATCCTATTCAACTTTATGGGCTTTGAGGTGGTCGCGACCTTTGCCAGCACGATGAAGAACCCATCGCGCGATATCCCCAAGGCGGTTATCGCCGGTGGCGTTGCCATCGCGGCGATCTACATTATCTGTGGCATCGGTATTGGAGCCGCGGTTCCCACCGAGCAGCTTTCACTCGATTCGGGCATTGTGGACGCGGTTGCCGCCATGGTGGGGCGCGCTCACCCGCTGACGATGGTCGTGGGCGTGGCCTTTCTGGTAACGCTGTTTGCCAACATGATCTGTTGGAGCTTTGGCGTCAACAACGTGGCGAGCTATGCCGCGCGCCATGGCAACATGCCGCGTCCCTTTGCGCTGGTGTCCAAGAAGACCGGCATGCCCAACGGCTCGGCACTCATTAACGGTTGTTTTGCCAGCTTGGTGCTGCTACTTCAGATTCCGCTGGGTGAAGGTTCCGACGTCTTTTGGGTCTTCTTCTCGATGAACGTCGTCTTTCTGCTCATGAGCTATATCCCGATGTTCCCGGCGTTTTGGCGCCTGCGTAAATACGACGACCGCCCGCGTGTGTTTCGCGCGCCCTTCGAGGGCAAGGTGCTTGCGGTAGCGCTTGCGGTGCCGGTGGTAGAACTCGTGCTTTCGATTGTTGCGACAATCGTGCCGCTTAACAGCTCGCCCGCCGAGATGTCAAAGTTGCCGATCCTCATGGGTGTGGTGATCGGCGTGTTGCTGGGCGAGGTTTCGCGCCTCATATCGCGCCGCGGCCGCAGCATCGACAATCCCGGCGTTGGCGCAAGGGGGACAGGTCGCTTTGCACCAAAACAGTAGCGCCGCGAGTTGTGCGGTGCTAGATGCATCTTGGATTACTGCTCACACTGCTCGGGATCAGATGCGAGCTTGGGTGCAAAGTAGGGGACGTGACCCAGGTAGGGGCAGCTGTCCGAACGCGCCTCAACGGCGCAGGGGACATTGTCGTAGGTCATGGAAGAACCGAGTCGGGTGATGGCCTTGGCGGCGGGCGCGACGAGCATCTTGAGCGGAGCGATCGGTGTCATGGCATCTCCTTTCATCGGTGAGACACAGCTTGTTTATCTAAACGATACAGTACGTTTAATCGGTGAGTCTAATCTTGCGGCAAAGAATCTGTCAACATCCTCACAGCATCTAGACAGGGGAGGCGGGCATGAGTTTCGCGTTCTATATCTACACCACGATTATCATGGGTGTGGCTCTGGTGACCAGTGCCGTGGCATTGGTGGTTTGGCTCATGACGCGCCGTCGCGACAGCCTCGTGGCCGCGGCGGGTTTTTTGCTCTATATGCTCGATATGTCGGTCATCTTTTTTGACGAGTACAATCGGCTCAAATACGACTACGCCGTTACCTTTAGCGAGCCGCTGCAGCACCCCTTGCTGCGCTGCGTGCTTGGTATTGCCATCTATGCCTGCGTGGTGCTATGGATGTTTGCGCGCTTGCGCAAAAGACCGACGTCGCGCATGCTCGGACTCGCTATCGTGCCGTTTTCAATCTTGCAATTGCTGCTGGTGCCTCGCAGCGGCGCTGCCGGAGAGGTGCAGCAGTATCTCTTTTTGCTCACGCGTGACCTGGGCAATGTAGGATGTCTTGCCTATGCCGCCTGGCATTACCGGTACAGAGCAACGCGTGTTGAGAAACTCGACCTCGACCGCTCAAAGCTCTTTTGGAAGGTGGCCTTCGTTCTTGTGTTTTGTGTGATCGCCGAGGACACCTACATGATCTTGTTCTGCCGCCCCGACTCTCAAAACCCCGTCATCAGCCTCTTTTTGTGGTATCTGTCCGAGCGCAATATCTCCGAAAACGTGCTGCTCGTGGCATGCGCGGTCCAACTCTTTTGCCAGTTTAGCCATATCCTGCGCGTGTATGCCCGTCATCCGCGTGCCGATGAGGACGTGGCGGCCGAGAGCGCACGCTCTGGGGACGATCTAGCATCACGCGTTGTGATCTATGCCGATGCCCGTAAGCTGTCGCGGCGCGAGCAGGAGGTGCTCACGCTGGTGCTGAAGGGCAACGACGCCCAAAACATCGCCAGCGAGTTGGTCATCAGCCCTGGCACTGTCAAGGCGCACTTGCATCGCATCTACGTTAAAAGCGGTGTCTCCAACCGAGATGACCTCATAGATGCCTTTTGGCGTTCCTAGTCCTATTCTTCCTTGCATGCGGGTCTTGCCGTGTGGGCGGGCACGCCGTTGGGCGTAATGACGCGGTAATAATCTCAGACAATAAACCTGCAGGTAAAGCGTGTAAACCTGCTTAAACTGACCGTTTGCGATCCCTGGCCTTGGCACGGATTTGCCCCTGTGTATCAATGGGTGTAGCGCGAAGCCGCGGACGTGGGACAGACGTCCGAGCACGGCTTGTAGGCACGCGCCGATGCGGGAGCGCTACGCTCCCAACCGAGTGCCCACGCGGGCGGTGCGTCCGCGTTGCAACCAAAGATGCCTGAGGAGGCTCACATGGACAAGGCTGATGTAGTTATCAAGAGCAACGCCGTCTTTACCGGCGATGGGCTCGAGCCGTTTAAGGGCGGCGTTGCCGTGCGCGGTGATAAGATTGTTGCCTGCGGTGACGATGCTCACCTGGCACCGTTTATCGGTCCCGATACCGAGGTGCGCGACTTTGGCGACCAGCTCGTCATGCCCGGCCTGATCGACTCACACACGCATTTTGCCCAGGGCGCGTTTATGACCGACCCCGATTTTGCCGTCAACCTCATCGACTGCACCAGTTTTGAGATGGCGATGGAACGTGTCGTGGCGTTTGCGGCCGACCATCCCGATAACGAGTGGATTCTGGGCTGCCAGATTATCCAGTTCCAGTGGGATGTCCCCGAGATGCCCACAGCCGCGATGATCGATGAGTACATCTCGGACCGCCCGGTCTTTCTGCAGCAGGTTGACCTGCATACCTTTAGTGCCAATACCTGCGCCATCAACAAGGTGGGAGTAACTTCGCAGACGCCCGATCCCGCAGGCGGCAAGATCCTTAAGGATGCCGAGGGCAATCTGACGGGCGTGTTTTCCAACAACGCCGGCGTCTTCTTTATGGACGAGGTCTACGACCCAGCGCCCGAGGTTGTTGACGCGTCGTTTGCAAAAACCGCCCGGCGCGCCAATGCCCTGGGAATCACTACGGTCGGCATGGTCAATCCTACGTTTGTGAGCATGGAAAACCCGTATGCGGTGTTGGCAGGTCTTAATGCCAAGGGCGACTTGCCACTGCGCGTGTTCCTGTACACCGATCTGTTCGAAAACGAGTCCTTAACGCTCGAGCAGATCAAGGAGAAATACGCCTTCTCGGGTACGCAGGTCGAGTGGCACGGCTTTAAGCAGTTTCTTGATGGCGTGTGCTCCGACCACACCGCTTGGATGCTTGAACCCTATAGCAATGCGCCCGATACCTGCGGTGAGCCCGCGGAGGATCCAGAGCGCATCCGTGCCGCCATTGTCAGGGCGCAGGAATGGGGCGTTGACACGCGCGTCCATACGATCGGCGATCGCTCGGTGCGTTTTGTGCTTGATTGCTTTGAGGAGGGCGAGCGCTTGCATGGTAAGCGGGGTTGCCGCCACTCCATGGAGCACAACGAGACGGTTCAGCCCGAGGATCTGCCGCGCTACGCGGAGCTTGGTATATGCCCCGGCATGCAACCGTGGCACATGCTGCTCGATATGGCTGACCTTGCCAAGGACGATGCCGTGGGCCCCGAGCGTGCAGCGCTTTCGTGGCCCCTGCACAGCCTGCTTGCCAGCGGTGCCGTGGTGCACTTGGGCAGCGACTTCCCCGTTGTGGGCTTGGAGCCCATGGAGGAGGTGTACGGCGCGGTCTTCCGCATGCTCGAGGACGGCTCCAACCCCGAGGGCTGGTTCCCCCAGGAGCGCATTACCATGGCCGAGGCCCTGCGCGCCTACACCTACGGCAGCGCCTACGCCATGCATGCCGAGGATCGCATCGGTACGCTCGCATGCGGCAAACAGGCTGATATCTGTGTGCTCGACCGCAACCTCTTTGACTGCGAACCGGCTGAGGTCCTCGAGGCCACGGCGTCTCTCACGATGATTGCCGGCAAGGTGGTCTACGAGGCCTAGCGGGGCTGCTGCATCGCTGGGCGGTGCCACAGCCTGTGCGTGCCGCCCATCCATTCATCCATCCATTCATCAATCTCTCATGGAAAGGGGAGAACAATGGCAGAAGAGACAACCGCCGCTGTTGAGGAGGAGCGTGAGCTTGCCTCGCAGCCGATTCCCGGCCTGGTGCGCAAGTACACCATCATCACCGGCCAGGGTATGCTCGCCCAGATTATCATGGTGGTCCTTGAGGGCCTCGTGATGGGTTGGGGCCTGGGTGCACACGGCCTGGCCTGTGTTTCGATCATCATGTCGGTCGAGTACATTAACCTGGCCTTTGGCAACCTGTTTGGCACCGGCGTGCCCGCCGTGGTGGGCAACCTTTTGGGTGCCGGCGACATTAAGGGCGCCAGCAAGGCGTTTAGCCAGGGTTTTTGGCTTACCACGATTGTGAGTGTGCTGCTTGCTGTGGTGATGGCTGTGTTTACCGAGCCCATCTGCGCATTCTTCGGCGCCACGCCCGACATCATGACCGATACCGTTGCCGGCGTGCGCACCTTCTCCGTGCTGCTGCCGCTCACGGTCATTGGTCAGATGGTCACCGCCGTCATGCGTGTGGACGAGAAGGTTCAGATCCAGGCCAACCTCATGACCGTGTCTGCCATCGTCGCTATCTGCTGGCTTGCGCTTTCCACGTTTGTGCTCAAGCTTGGCGTTATGGGAGCTGGCGTGTACTACGGTCTTTCCATCGGTATCTGGGCCATCGGTATCTTCTGGTTCATCGGCGGTAAGAAGTCGCAGCTCCAGATCAACGCCGCCGACCTCAAACTCGACATGGCCATCTGCGGCCAGATCATTAAGATTGGTTTCCCGTTCTTTTTGGTGCAAGCTGCCACGTTCATCTTCAACACCGTTGCCAACTCGTTGCTTGGCCAGCTCGGCGGCGACATGGGTTCGCTCTACATCGCGGCCTTTGGTGTGATCAACGGCTACATCCTCTACATTACCATGATGGTCGCCCAGTGCTTCTCGTACGGCCTGCAGCCCATTGCCGCCTTCAACGCCGGCGCCAAGGCGTGGGCGCGCCTCAAGGAAACGCTCTCCTGCACGCTTAAGTACCAGGTCGTGACGCTTGCTGCGGTGTCTGCTGTGCTATGGGTGGCCGCAACGCCGGTCTGCGCCTTTTTTGCTGGTAGCGACCCGGCGCTCGTCGAGGTTGCCGCCAACGCCACGCGCATCGTTATCCTGGCCGTGGCCCTGGGCTATCTTGCCATGACCATGTCGATGTACTTCCAGGCGGTTGAGAAGGTGGGTATCGCCACGTTCACCGGTCTGCTCCGCTACGTGATCTGCTCCGTGCCGCTTATGTACCTGCTTGGCAACATGATGGGCGTTCAGGGTGTCTGGTTTGCCTTGGTGGCGGCTGACGCCATCACTGGTCTTATCTCCATCGCCCTCGCCGTCCGCGAATCCAAGCGACTTGCCACGCTCTAGACTCGGACACGGCCGGCCCGCGATAGTCGAATAAGTCAACTCGCCTGCAAGCCACCGCAATGGGGACAGTTCCCATTGTGGTGGCTATTGTTATTTAGGGTCTGAGATTTCGGCTCTATAAATAACGTTTTTGAACTGGGCTACTATAAGATTGTGGAAAACACTACTACAAGATTATGGAAAACGCTACTGCGAGATTATGGCAAATGATACTATACGATTATGGTAACAGCGTTATAAGGGGCGTTGATATGGCCGAGTACATTAACAGGGATTTGCATGAGTTGCTCATTCGCATGGCGGGTTGGTTTCCTGTTGTGTCGTTGACGGGGCCTAGGCAGAGCGGAAAGTCTACGCTGGTTAGGCATGCCTTTCCCGACTATTCCTATGTCACGCTTGAGGACCCCCAAACGAGGCGCGCGGCCTTGGAGGATCCGGTGAGTTTTATCCGCAACCGAAAGGGCGGACTCATCATCGATGAGGCGCAATACGCCCCGGATTTGTTCTCGATGATCCAGGTTGTTTCGGATGAGCGGGGAGATGCCGGTCAATACATCCTTACGGGATCGCAAAACTTTTTGATGATGAAAAGCATCGGCCAGTCTCTTGCCGGGCGAGTCGGGATCTTAAAATTGCTGCCATTTTCGTTTCGAGAAGCGGAGAGGGGCCAGCAGGGGCAGTTGGAAGTGGATTTGTTTGCGCTCGAAGGGGGATACCCTCGCCTGCGTTCCGCCGGAATGCCGTCCTCGGTTTATTTCCCCAGCTATATTGATACCTATGTTGAGCGCGATGTTGTGGGCTTGCTTGACGTGCGCAATAAAGCGGAGTTTCATAAGTTACTGTCCATAATTGCCCAGAGCGCCGGTGCTCTCATTAATATATCTTCGCTTTCTCGAGATACGGGTGTGAACGTATCGACCATTAAAAGCTGGTTGTCTATCCTGGAGCAGAGCTACCTGACGTTTTCACTGCAGCCTTATTATGCAAATGCCAGGAAACGTTTGACTAAAACGCCCAAGCTTTATTTTTACGACACGGGGCTGCTCTGCTACTTGCTCAAAATTGGATCACTGGAGCAACTTTTGGAGAGCCCTTATCTGGGGGCAGTTTTCGAAAACCTCATCGTTTCCGAAACGGCGAAGAGCCATCTCAACGTGGGCGAGAATCCCGAGTTGTATTTCTATAGGGACGACGGCAAGCGAGAAATCGATTTGCTCGACTGCACAAACTCAGGGAGTCCCAAGGCTATCGAAATAAAATCATCCAGAACGTATCACGATAAGTACGCCCGCCATCTACAGACTGTATGCGATGAGATCGACATTGCAAAAGATGCGCGCTATGTTGTGGCCCGCGTGGACTCAACGTATGAGTCGAAAGACTGTAGCGTGGTCTCGGCGCGTGATTGGCTTTTGCGATAACAAGTTCGGCGTATTAACAACTGCCGCGAAGGGTCCGGATCCCTTTCGCGGCGGTTTTTTGCCGATCCGGTGCGCCTCAGATGCAAGTGAGTAGACTTTTTTGGATTTACCGAGCACATCGCGACAAATGCTCGGTAAAACTGCAGGTCAGCGCTGTGGCGATTTGGCGTGTGCTCGGATTCCTGCAAAAAATCTACTCACTTGGTTTTTGCTGTTAGAAGGCCGC
>USKL01000002.1 GCA_900555225.1 uncultured Collinsella sp. | reverse complement strand
CGCTGCCGCCAGTGCGCGATACGGTTTTACGCCCCAGGCGTGCTATTCCGAGAAGATCTGGCGCATGATGAGCGATTTCCTCGCGCTGCCCGAGGTGCGTGCCGGGTATTCGGACTACATGAGCATGCTTAACGAGCGCGGCGTTACCGCCATCAAGGAGATGGCGTTTGATGACTACTACGGCTTTGCCGACGAAATGGCTCGCCGTGAGGAATCTGGTGAGCTGACGGTTCGCGTCTCTATGATGTCGCAGCCGGTGGGCGCCGGTGCAAATCTGGCTTATGCCCGCGAGGCACGAGAGCGCTTCCGGGGATCGTTCGTTCGTTTTTCTGGCTTCAACCGTATGACCGATCGCGGCGTATGGGCGGGGCTTGCCGAGATGATTGACCCCTATGAGGACTCGGCCGATGCGGGCGCTGCCGGCAAGACGGTCGTCGAGGAGCCAGAGTGGGATCTGATTGAGAACGAGCTGCGTGCAATTGATGCTGACGGCTTCCGATATTCCTTGCATTGCCAGGGCGATGGCGCCGTTCGTCGCACCGTGGCGCTCTATGCCTCGCTGCCTCGAGACGAGCATGGACGGATGCTTCGTCGCCATGCGATTACCGATCTCGAGAACTCTGACCCGACCGATCTTGTCGAGTTTGGCAAGTTGGGTGGAATTTGCGAGGTCTATCCGCAGATTCTGACGCTGGACCGGCGCGAGGATTGCCTGTCGATGATGCGTCGACAAATTGGCGAGACGCGACTTTTGCACAGCTGGAATCGCCGCGGCATGGTAGATTCCGGATGCACAGTGTGCTGTGGCACGGATTTGCCGCTGCTGATTCCGAGCTTGGGCGAGTCAATCTACAGTGCGTGCGGCGGATACTTCGACGACGGACTGCCCGTGAATGAGGTCAACACGCTGACGCTTGTCGAGCTCTTGTGCGCTTGGACTGCCGGGGGCGCGTACGACCTGATGCGCGAAGACGAGCTGGGTACGCTTGAGGTTGGCAAGCTTGCCGATATCTGCGTGCTCGATCGGGATGTGTTCGACCTCGATTATCGCGACGCACGTGATCTTGCGGTTGACATGACGATGTCGGACGGACAAATCGTGTTCGATCGAAATAAGGAGGCGTAAGATGCCTGAATCCAAACCGACGCTGCGCCGCGAGCAGATTGCGGGCATGAATATTCACTACATCATGTGGTCGCTCGATTACTTCCTTGATGTGCAGCAGCGTTTGGGCTTTGAGTCCATTGAGCTGTGGTGTGCGGAGCCGCATGTGACACTCGACCACACGGGCTACTTTGAGGCTGAGGTCCTGGCGAAAAAGGCTGCAGACCGTGGGCTTAGGTATCGTACTCTGTGCCCCGAGAATGTTGTCTATCCTTGGCAGTACTGCGCACGCAAACCGCTGCATGAACAGCGCAGCCTGGCGTACTTTAAGCACGGCATTGAGCTTGCCGAGGTACTTGGGTGCGACCGTATGTCCATCAACTCGGGCTGGGGCGACTGGGACGAGGACCGCGAGGAAGCCTGGAAGCGCAGCCGCGAGCACTTGTCCATTCTGGCGGAGTATGCCGGCGAGCACGGTCTGGTGCTTACGATGGAAAGCCTGCGTCCCGAGGAGAGCAACCTTGTGACGACGGTTTCCGATGCGAAGCGCATGATTGACGAGGTCGCGAGCCCGTACTTACAGCCCATGGTTGATACAACCGCGATGGGCGTTGCAGGCGAGACGCTCGAGGACTGGTTTGCCGCCTTTGGTGATGGGGCAATTCACGAGATGCACTTTATCGACGGTGACCCGTATGGCCATCTGGTGTGGGGCGATGGCAAGCACGATATGGACGCCTTCGTCGCCACGCTCAACGCCCATGGTTTCGACGGCATGCTGGGCCAGGAAATCACGGACGGTCGTTACTACGATGACCCGGCGGCGGCAGATGCCAAGAACATGGCCGCATTCGAGAAATATCTGATTGACTAAAACAACCATCGGCCACACAACCAACGTCATTGATTGCGGGCCAAACAAGAAAGGAACTGGATATGAACGCACACGATCTGATCAAAGAGGCAATTGCCGAGAAGGGCAAGTTCGACAGCGTCTACTGGATTGCTTGCGGTGGCTCCATGATCGATTTGATCCCGGCTCATGAGCTTCTGCAGCGCGAGGCAACCACCTTCACTTCGTATATCTATACGGCTCGCGAGTTCGATATCATGCGTCCGCGTCGTCTGGGCGAGAAGTCCCTGGTCATCGCTTGTAGCCACAGCGGCAATACCCCCGAGGTCGTCGAGGGCTGCGAGATTGCCCTTGCTGCTGGCGCTACGGTGATCGCCCAGACCGACAACGCTGGATCCAAGATTGACTCCGGCAAGTGGACCACGTGGGTCTACCCATGGGGCGAGGGCGTGCCGCAGGCCGAGGTCCCCGCTGGCATTTCGCTGTCGCTTGCGGCAGAGCTGCTCGATCAGCAGGAGGGCTACGCCGATCTTGCCGATATGTATGCCGGTATCGCCGAGATGGATAAGATTCTTCCCCCGGCACGCGAGAAGGTAAATGCCGAGCTGGGCGATCGCTTTGCCAAGCTTTGCCAGGAGCACGAGTTCTTCTATATTCTGGGCAGCGGTCCCAACTTTAGCCAGACCTACGGTTTCGCTATCTGCTCTCTTATGGAGATGCAGTGGCAGCACTGCAGCTACATTCACTCTGCCGAGTACTTCCATGGCCCCTTCGAGGCTACTCAGGATGGCGTTTTTTACTTCCTGCAGATGGGCTCCAGCGAGTGCCGTGCTATGGACGAGCGCGCCCTGGCGTTCCTTAAGACGCATACCGATACGCTGATGGTGCTCGATGCCAAGGAGTACGGTATGGAAGCCGTGCCGGCGAGCGTCCGTGCCTATCTGGACCCGGTGCTGTTCTACGCCATGAACTGCGAGCTGCGTGCCGCACGCGGCAAGGTGTTTGACCATGATCCCGATTTCCGTCGCTACATGGGCGTCGTCGAGTACTAGAAGGGTAAATACCATGGCATTTAACGTTAACGCGCTCGGATTTGGCGACAACGTCGTCGATCGCTACGAGCATATCCACACCATGTATCCTGGCGGCAATGCGGTGAACTTCGCCGTTTATGCCAAGAAATGCGGTGCCGCACGCTCTGCATACATGGGCATTTTTGGCAATGACGCCGCTGCCGAGCATGTCATTGCAAGCCTCGAGGATGAGGGTATCGAGCTTGACAAGTGCGAGCAGATGATTGGCGAGAACGGAGCGGCTCGCGTGACCGTCGTTGACGGTGACCGTGTCTTCCTCGGCTCCAACGAGGGCGGTATCCGTGGCGATGCGCGCTATGTCCTCGATCGCTTTGACCTTTCGTACATGAAGCAGTTCGATGTGGTTCATTCGGGCAACTATTGCTTTACCGAGCGCGAGCTGCCCAAGCTGAAGGCTGCGGGCGTCACGGTCTCTTTTGACTTTTCGGACGACTCCACCGACGAGTACTACGAGCAGATTGCGCCCTACGTCGATTTTGCTTTCTTTAGTGCGGCGGATGCCGCGAGTGAGGACGAGATTCGCGAGCGTCTGGCATGGGTGAAGGGCCTGGGTCCGCGTTTTGTGTCGGCTACGGCGGGCGCCGAGGGCTGCATTGCTTACGACGGCGAGCGTTATTACCGCCAGCTGGCTAAACCGGTAACGGACATGAAGGACACCATGGGGGCGGGCGACTCGTTCCTCACCTCGTTTTTGATGTGCTATCTCGATTCCGCCAAGCGTGGTGAGGATGGCGCCGAGGCCATCGAGCGCGCGCTCGACTTTGCTGCCGGGTTTGCCTCGACCGTGTGCGGTATGGAAGGTTCTTGGGGCCACGGGGCGCCAATCGTCGAATAGCTTAAGAAAGCGTACGGCGGTCTGGCTATGAGGCCTTGGACAGCCGATGCAAAACAATAAGCGAAACGCGAAAAGGGGGCTCGCCATGTGGTGGGTCCCCTTTTGAGCATTGGAGAAGACCATGGGTATTAAAGCGTGTGCGGCTGGTTTTTGCTGCGCGGACGTCTATCAAAACATCGGCGTGTTCTATCCGACTGGTAACGGCATTGACTGGGGTATCCATCTTGCACGAATGGGCGTTTCGGTATCCGCCGTGTCGGTTGTCGGCAAGGACGAGTACGGAGACAAGATGAGAGAGGCGCTGGCCGCTGAGGGGTTTGATATCTCTCATCTGCGGGTGGAGGATGGCGACACCTCGGTGATGCTCATGGCATTGAAAGACGGCGTCGATCGCGTGCATCTCGAGGCAATCGATGGCGTAATGGAGACATATCGTCCGAATGAAGACGACCGGGCGTTTATCCTAGAGCACGACATCATTCACACCGACCTGTTTGGCAATTGTTTGGACCTCCTGCCCGAATGGCATGATGCGGGCAAGACGGTGGTTATGGACTTCTCGGTGTTCAGCCAGGATCCCGAATATGCATGCGAGGCTCATTTTCCTTACGTAGACTATGCGTTCATGTCGTTTGAAGAGGACACTCCGGAGCTGCGAGACTGGGTACGCCACGTGCAGGAATTGGGACCGCGCGTTGCGGTTGCCACGCTTGGCGAGAAGGGAAGCATTGCCTATGACGGTGAGCGCTTCTATGAGTGCGGGATCGTACCGGCGGAGAAGGTCGTTAATACCGTGGGTGCCGGCGACTCGTATATTGCCGGGTTTACCAAGGGCGTGATCGATGGCCTTGATATTCCGGCGTGTATGAAGGCGGGCGCTGAGCTGTCGTCCCGAGTGATTGGTTCGTTTGAGCCGTACTAGGGTTAAATGCCTGGAAAGGAGTACGAAATGGTTATCGACATGTTGGTCCATCCTATGCTCTACGGCGAGATCTGTACGCCGGGTGATGAGCCTGATGGATTCGGTTTTTGGTCACGAGAATATGGTATGGGGCATATGGGCCCCATGGATTGGGATGAGCTTCAAGTCGAGATGGACGTCTGCGACGTGCAGAAGAGTGTGCTCATGCCGCTCGATGTAACCACGGCATGCGGAGGGCATTTTGGCACCAATGACCAGATTGCCATGCTGGTTGCCGCGCACCCCGATCGTCTGTGGGGATTTGCGAGCGTAGATCCGCAGGTGAGCGGTGCCGCAGACGAATTGGAGCGCGCCTTTACCGAGTTGGGGGCAAAGGGGCTTTGTCTGCATCCGGCAAAGCAGGGTTTTGCCCCCGATGATGCTGTGGCCGAGCCGCTTTACGAGCTGTGCGAGCGCTATAACAAGCCGGTGGTTTTCCATGCCGGTATGTCTTGGGAGCCTGGCGCAGAGCTCTCGCGCAGTAACCCGCTTGCATTTGAGCACACAATCGCAACGCATCCAAATGTGCGCTTTAGTTTGACCCACTTTGGCTGGCCCTGGGTGCGCGAGACCGTGGCGATGCTGCTCAAGTATCCCAACTGCTACACGGACACCTCTATCACTTACATCGATTCGCCCGAGGAGATGATGCAGCGTCTTTTCACGGTCGATATGGGGCCGCTGTGGTATGAGCGCGCGCTATCGCATCAAGTGATGTTCGCCAGCAATACGCCGCGCTTCCGTGCATTCAAACTCAAGCGGGCGCTCGATACCGTGCCCATGCGCGACGATGCGCGAGAAAGGCTCTACTGGGGTAATGCCCTGCGTTTTCTTGAAGGGGATGAGTAAACATGGTGACGCTCGAGACATTGAGCTATCTATCGACTGCTCCGGACCAGTTCATCGATATTACCGAAGACGTGCACGCTGCCATCGAACGCAGCTCGGTGACCAATGGCTTGGCAGCGATTATTTTGTCGCATACGACCTGTGGAATCGTGGTAAACGAGGGGCTGCCCTGCGTGGAGACGGATCTTATGGAGACGCTTGATCGCATCGCCCCACTCGACGCCCCCTATGCGCATGCACACTTCCTGCCGAGCTATGGAGCCACCGGCAACAACTCCTGTGGGCATATCAAGAGCATGATTTGTGGAAACAGTTGCTTCTTTCCCGTCCAAGATGGCCACATCGTGTGCGGAGGTGCCCAGAACATCTATCTTGCGGAGTTTGACGGTCCTCAGAAGCGAAAAGTGTACGTCGAGGTGCTGGGGGAATAACGTTCCTGCAATAACCCTATGAAGGAGCATGTTATGTCGTTTCTAACCTCGATGTTCAAGACCGAAAAGCCGGTTATCGGAATGCTGCACCTGCGTCCTCTGCCGGGCGATCCACTGTATTACCCGGGCGGAAGCGTGTCGCAGGTCGTGGAAGCCGCCAAGCGCGATCTCGAGGCGTTGCAGCAGGGCGGTGTCGATGGCATTTTGATTACCAATGAGCTCTCGATGCCCTATGAGCAGCACGTTTCTCCCTCAACTCTTGCATCGATGGGCTATGTAATCGGGGCTCTGTCCCATGATCTGTCGACTCCTTGGGGAGCTGAGGCTATTTACGATGGTGATGCCACAATCGAGCTGTGCGCTGCCGTCGACGCGCAGTTCACGCGCTGCAATTTTTGCGGTGCCTGGGCCGGTGATCTTGGGCTGATTAACCGAGATTTCGCTCACACCATGCGTCGCAAGGCGGCGCTGCGCCTGGACGATCTCAAGCTTTTTCACTTCATCACGAGCGAGGGGGAGGTTTATCTCAACGACCGCACGACTGCGGACATTGCCGATTCACTTCTCTTTAATTGCCTTCCGGATGCGATGGTCATCGGCGGTTCGGCTGCCGGTCGTGGCGCTTCGGGCGAGCTTGCCGATGAAGTCCGCGAGCGTGTTGGCGAAGTACCCGTGGTATGTGGCACCGGTTGTCGCGAAAATACCGTGGCTGACGTATTTGCTCACTACGATGGCGCGTTTGTCGGCACCTGCTTAAAGCGCGACGGAAAGCTGGATGCCCCGGTTGATGTTGAGCGGGTAGCTCGTTTTATGGCTGCCGCTCGTACGGCGCGAGGGGAGTAGGCACCTATGGCGCTCTATCTGGGTATTGATATTGGGACAAGCGCCTCTAAAGGCGTTTTAATCGATGATCGATGCAACATCATTTGCCAGGCCTCTTGTGGACACGAGACGGAGAACCCGCGTGATGGATGGTACCAGCATGATGCGGAGGCAGTTTGGTGGGGCGATTTTTGCCGCTTGTCGCGCGAGCTGGTGGTGCGATCGGGGGTTAACGCGGCACAGATCGGATGCGTGGGCCTTTCCGCATTGGGTTGCGACTGCGTACCGGTCGACACCGAGTGCAACGCGCTAGCGCCCGCGATTTTGTACGGAGTCGATGCACGTTCGAAGCCGCAGATCGACGAGCTTCTTTCCGAATATGGGTCAGATCGCGCACGCGAGCTTTTCGGGCATGATCCCTGTTCGTCAGATATTGCTCCCAAGATCTTGTGGTTTAAGGAGAATATGCCCGAGGTGCACGAACGTGCCGCGAAGTTCCTGACGGCGTCATCGTTTCTGTGCGCGAAGTTGACGGGGCGTTTTACGGTGGACCGTTATTTGGCGGAGGATTTTCTTCCCCTATACGACCGCTTCACTTGGAAGGTTGATGCTCGGGAATGTGCTCGTTTCTGCCGGCCTGACCAGATGGCGGAGGTAATGTCGGCTACCGATATTGCCGGGGTGATTACTCAGCGTGCGGCTGAGGCGACGGGGCTCGCGGCAGGGACACCTGTCTTAGTGGGAACGGGCGACTCTGGTGCCGAGGCCATTTCGACGGGTGTATTTCGTCCCGGCGATATGATGGTTCAGTTGGGGAGTACGGCGTATTTCATCTATCTAGCTGATCATATGGTCGATGATGCCCGCCTGTGGCCAGGGACGTTTATCATTCCCGGAACTTACGGGATCTGCGCGGGGACCAATACGGCGGGTGCGCTCACATCGTGGCTGCGCCAAGAGCTGTATCGCGACGCCGTGGAGGCCGAGGGCCACGGTGGCCCCGATGCATATTCGGTTATGGCGCATGATGCCGCCGGTGTGGCGCCGGGTGCCGATGGGCTCCTGTGTCTGCCGTACTTTGCGGGGGAGCGCACTCCGCTCAACGATCCCGAGGCGCGTGGCGTCTTCTTTGGCCTGACCGGAAGGCATACGCGAGCCCATATGGTTCGTGCCGCCTTGGAAGGCGTCGCGTATACCGTTGCATCCCATGTCGACATTATCGAGCGAGAACATGGACTGCCAATTGGGCGCATTATGCTTGTCGGAGGTGGAACCAAGAATCCAGTTTGGATGCAGGCTATCGCCGACGTATGTGGGCGCGAGGTCTCGGTTGCCAAGGTTACGGTGGGCGCATGCTTCGGTGATGCCATCATGGCAGCTCTCGCAGGTGGCGCCTATGCATCATGGGATGAGCTCGCCCAAGTCCTTGGCGTTGCGCAAACAATCGTGCCTGATATGACTGCCCACGAGTTATATGCGTCGCGCCGTCATATCTTTGACGAATTGTATGCACGCAACCGTGATCTCATGCACGAATTGGTGTAATGCTGCCGAATTGTACTGTCTTCCAAAATAGGGACTGCGTTGTGCGATTTGCATGCCCCTTGGCATTTTTGCCCACAGGGGTTAGCGAAGGTCAAAAACAGAGTGCGCATTTGCTAAAACTGCCGACTCGATGCGCTTTGCGTCACAGTTTTTGAGTGAGACGATGCGCATCGAGGTCCTTGCGAGCGATCTGATGAGCGACTGCGCGCTTGTTTCTGTGTTTGGTTCGGCTGGCGCATCGGTCTCGAGCAGTAGACGGTCGAGTGGAATCTGCCGGGCATATTCGCGACCGCGCTTGGTGGCGAGCATACGCTCGTTCACGGAAAAATAGCAGTTTGCGTTTCGCGCGCGGGCGAGTTCGTTCGAAGTGCCGCTAAACCAGTGGAAGATGATAGCGGGGGAGTCGGGGTTTGGGATGAGTAGTCCATGCGATTCGAGGACGTCCAGTACGGCTCCTGCCGAACGAACGGCGTGAATTGATATCACGCGCCCGGTAAGAGGATGCTGCACGAGCGTATCGCAGAGCCGGTCAAATGCCTGTATTTGTAGCGGCTCACTTCCGGCAAAGCGTGCGGAAAAGTCGAGTCCCACCTCGCCGATGTAGCACTCTTGGGCAGCAACTTCGCAAAGCAGATCGACTTCGGCAGGACCGCAGCGGCCGTCGGCGAGCCACCAGGGGTGGAGCCCAACGCCAGCGATGATGCCTGGTAGGCGACGGGCGCGCTCGTTTGCGGCCGAAAAGTCGCGTGGGTCGACCCCGCAGTCAAAGAGCCCCAGACCCAACGCCGCCGACTCACTGGCTGCAGCATCGGGGCCGAGCATCAAATCAAGATGACAATGCGTGTCAAAGAATTGCGGTTCCATCGCAGGACATCCTGCTAGTCCAGGCGTTGGCCGTCGGCGCGTACGCGCTCGGTGCCGCGCCCGCTGATCTGACGGATAACCTCGCCGGCGATCATCTGGCCCATGATGGGCGGCATAAAGCTGGCGGTTCCCAGCTCGGTGCGCTCGTGGATGTTGGAAGGGTCGCGGGGCTGTGTCTTAACCGATTCCTCGCAGCTAAACAGTACGTGCAGGCTCTTGATGCCGCGCTTCTTGCATTCTTTGCGCATAATGCGGCTCATGGGGTCACGTACCGTATCGAAGATGTCGGCAAAGCGGAGGCACTCGGGATGGAGCTTGTTGGCCCCGCCCATGGAGCTAACCAAACGAATGTCGTGGTCCTGAGCATATTTGGCAATGGTGAGCTTGGCCGAGATGGTGTCGATGGCGTCGACGACGTAGTCGAGCTTGCCGTCCGTCTGCTCCAAAACGCTCGCGAAGAACTCGTCGATGTTGTCGCTCAGCAGGTATTCGGTGCGTTTGATAACGGTGGCGGCGGGATTAATGTCGTGGATCATGGCTTCCATAACATCGACCTTGCGCTTGCCGATGGTGCTGTGAAAGGCGATAGCCTGGCGATTGATATTGCTGGGCGCGACGATGTCCTTGTCCAGAATGACGAAATGACCAATGCCGCCGCGGGCGAGCGCCTCGCAGCAATTGGACCCCACACCTCCGCAGCCGAGCACCAGCACTGTGGAGTTGGCGAGTTTGTCGAGCGCCTCGCGCCCCATAATGATCTCGAGCTTAGTGTCGCGTGTCTCGACGAGAGCGGCAGCGGTTTCGGTCATAGACATCCTCCGATGGGGAAGCGAATCGTGTTTTAGCTATCGTCATTATAGGTAATCGCCATAGGTTGCGATGGCGTTTACTTTGATGTGGTTTGAAGCATTGCGATTAGATAATTAGACAAACATCTAAATATCGAGTATAGTGTGCGCGTCATGAGAGATGATGAGAGGAGGTCTTATGCCGGGAGAGGGTTTTAAGGCGCTGGCCGATCCTACACGGCGTCACATTTTGGAACTGCTGCGCGAGGGCAATTGCACGGCCGGGGAGCTTGCCGAGCATTTTGACATCAGCAAGCCGTCATTGAGCCATCACTTGGCGACGCTCAAAAACGCCGGGTTGGTGACCGACGAGCGCCATGGCCAAAACATCGTATACAGCTTAAACACCACCGTCATGCAGGATTTGATTGGCTGGTTTACGAGCTTTACAAACACGGAAGGTGATAAGGATGAATAACGAAAACAAGGGCATTCACGCCACGGGGGTATCGCGGCGTGTGTGGATTGCGCTGATCGCTCTGTGCGTCGCCAATGTCGTAGTGCACCTCATAGTGATGCCGAGCTTGCCTGCGCAGATTCCCACGCACTGGGGAGCGAACGGCGCCGTCGACGGTTGGGGCCCTAGCTGGATGGCCTCCGCGCTCGGCGTGCTGCCTCTGGCACTTCTTGCAATGTTCCGCGTGGTGCCGCACATCGATCCCAAAGGTGAGGCATATCGAACCTCGGGCAAGTTCTATCAGGGCTTCGTAATCGCCTTTACCTTGTTCATGTGTGCCGTAAGCTGGCTGGGAGAGCTTACGGTCTGGGGCGTGGTGCCGGCGGTCGGTTCGGTCAACGTGCTGATTTCCGGTGCTATCGGTTTGCTGTTCATCGGCGTAGGCAACTACTTGCCGCGTGTGAAGCAGAACTATACGCTCGGTATCAAGACACCTTGGGCGCTTGCCGATCCCGAGAACTGGCGCCGTACGCAGCGTTTTGGCGGCGCCTGCTTTATGGTGCTGGGTATTGGCCTGATTGTGATGGGCGTGGCAGGCAGCGTGCTTTCGAGTGAAGTCGTCGCCGCGGTGATTGCGGTTCTGGCGTTTGGTTCGGTTGGAGCCGTCTACGTCTACTCGTATCTGTTGTGGCGCAAATCGCAGCGAGCCGCTCGTTAAGGTTGCGGAAAACTAGCGTACGCAGTTCATAGTATGTTCCGGGGGACTTTTCCCAGGTAGTATTAGGGGCGTGGGCAACCATGCCCCTTTTTCGTTAAGTTTCAGAGCTGGTTTCCTCATTTCGTTTCCACTAAAGCGAATCAAGAATAGGGAAACAGCAGGTAGAAAGGATAGAACAGACATATGGCGGAGTTTATCTACCAGATGTATCAGGCTCGCAAGGCCCATGGCGACAAGGTAATCCTTGACGACGTGACCCTGAGCTTCTACCCCGGTGCCAAGATCGGCGTCGTGGGCCCCAACGGTATGGGCAAGTCGACCCTGCTCAAGATCATGGCCGGTATCGAGGAGGTCTCCAACGGCGATGCCAGGCTCACCCCCGGCTACACCGTGGGCATCCTGCAGCAGGAGCCGCCGCTCGACGATGACAAGACCGTCATCGAGAACGTGCGCATGGCGTTTGGCGACATGATCGCCAAGGTCGATCGCTTCAACAAGATCGGCGAGGAGATGTGCGACCCGGACTGCGACATGGACGCCCTCATGGCCGAGATGGGCAAGCTCCAGGACGAGATCGATGCCGCCGACGGCTGGGATATCGATTCCAAGCTCGGCCAGGCCATGGACGCCCTGCAGCTGCCCGATTCCGACATGCCGGTCAACGTGCTTTCCGGCGGCGAGCGCCGTCGTGTTGCCCTGTGCAAGCTGCTGCTCGAGGCTCCCGACCTGCTGCTGCTCGACGAGCCCACGAACCACCTGGACGCCGAGTCGATCCTGTGGCTCGAGCACTTCCTGCATAACTATCAGGGCGCGGTGCTTGCCGTCACACACGATCGCTACTTCCTGGATAACGTTGCCGAGTGGATCTGCGAGGTCGACCGCGGTCACCTTTATCCCTACAAGGGCAACTACTCCACGTATCTGGAGACCAAGGCCGCGCGTATCGAGGCGCAGGGCAACCGTGACGCCAAGCTCGCCAAGCGCATGGAGGCCGAGCTCGAGTGGGTACGCAGTTCACCCAAGGCTCGCCAGGCCAAGAACAAGGCTCGTCTGGCTCGCTACGAGGAGATGGAGGCCGAGGCCCGCGCAAGCCAGAAGCTCGACTGGACCGATATCCGCATCCCTGTGGGCCCGCGTCTGGGCAACAAGGTGCTCGAGGCCCATCACCTGCACAAGGAGTTCGACGGTCGCGTGCTCATCGATGACCTTTCGTTCACCCTGCCGCGCAACGGCATCGTGGGCGTGATCGGCCCCAACGGTGTCGGTAAGACCACGCTGTTCAAGACGATTGTGGGTCTGGAGCCGCTGACTTCGGGCGAGCTCGAGGTGGGCGAGACCGTCAAGATTAGCTACGTTGATCAGAACCGCTCCGGCATCGACCCCGACAAGAACCTGTGGGAGGTCGTCTCGGACGGCCTGGACCACATGATGGTCGGCGAGACCGAGGTCCCGAGCCGCGCCTATGTGGCGAGCTTTGGCTTTAAGGGCCAGGACCAGCAGAAGCGCGCTGGCGTACTCTCCGGTGGCGAGCGCAACCGTCTGAACCTGGCACTCACGCTCAAGCAGGGCGGCAACCTGCTGCTCCTCGACGAGCCCACGAACGACCTCGACGTCGAGACGCTGTCCTCGCTCGAGGCGGCGCTGCTCGAGTTCCCGGGCTGCTCGGTGGTCATTAGCCACGACCGTATGTTCCTGGACCGCGTCGCCACGCACATTCTGGCGTGGGAGGGCACCGACGAGAATCCGGGCAACTGGTATTGGTTCGAGGGTAATTTCGAGGCCTATCAGGCCAACCGCATCGAGCGCCTGGGCGAGGACGCGGCCCAGCCGCATCGTATTCACCGTAAGCTGACGCGCGACTAGTAGCAAGTAGAAAGGCCGCCACCAAGGGCGGCCTTTCTTGTAGCAATTGCACTGCAGCTATGCCCTGGCTGCTGGTTTGATTCATAATCAAAGTTATCTCTTTGGGATTAAAGCCCGTTTTTGCTATGAGCGATTTTCTAATTCCGTTTAAAACGTAAAGACGCATTGGGTTGCAAGGACATAAGCAAATCGAATTGAAATATAACCAGTGCTGTAACGTTACAAAAAAGATTATAGAATAGGAGTACCTTATAAGTCGCTTCTCTAGAAAGAAGAACATATGCTTTCGCGTCGTCGTTTTCTGCAACTTGTCGCGTCTTCAATTGTCGCCTTAGCCGCACGTCCGAAAGAGGTTTTTGCTTCGACGGGCAATATTGATGGTGAGCAGATACAATTTACTTCTGAAATTGCGCAAGAGCTTGCCGATAAATATATAAAGGGACTCCTCGGCTATTCGTATACGCCTTCTGACCCTATTCCTTTTGTAGATGTTGATGGGTCCCCGCTTGGTTACATTGTTCCGGTTGTGACATCCAATAGAGCCGCGGGCTATTTGGTTTTAGATGCTTCAGATGATGAAATACTTACGGGATATCGTTTTGGAGACGGCTTAGTCAGCCCTATGGATCGGGGAGGAGATCTTGGTGTCGAGTCTTATTCTTTCAATAACCCAGTCGTAATGATCAATCCATTCGAATTCGGCGTGCAATCTTTGGACGGTTCAATAACAACAAATTGCGGAAGAACAATCCCGGCTGTTTCCATAGAAGGACGGCCTGTCGTTTTATCGAATAAACCTTCAAGCTGGAACGATGTTGTAATTTACGCAACTCAAATGCAGGATTACACAGTATCTGGATTTCGTTCCATTTCTCAGTTTATGTCATATGATGAAAGCGAGATTAAGAGGCTTACCGCCCACTATGCTTGTATGGTGACAGCTTTTTCGAACGTTGCGGAACTGTATGGCATTGCCAATTTATATAGCGACCCTTCGCAATATATGCAGATATGGAGTTACACCAATACCCATGCTCTTTCCGATGAAGAACAGACTGTTCCCGGCGTTGTTTTGGGTGGAACGCCGATATCAACCTGTGCAACGGGGTTTACAAATTACTGCGCAAGCAGAGGAAGTACTCTTATCGCCCGCACTGTCTCCTCTCCGGCTATCGCGAGCATTCAAAATGAGATTAACTCTAATAGACCGAATGTTTTACATGCGAGTTTGTACAACGGATCAGCCCATTCTGTAACAGCGGAGGCTTACGCCACACTTACTGGTAAGAAAACTGGAGAGACAAGGCAGATGATTGGCATAGCGGACGGCTGGAATTCATCTTTATCCTTCCTGAAGTATGATCAGAGCTATTATGCGTGGACTTATGGAACGACTTTTTCGAAGTAGGGCGATTCGTCTAGCCCTGTCTTTGGTGCTGATGGCTTCATTGGTGGGCTGTTCAACAAAGGAAGAGATATCGCGCGGAGGTTCCGGAGAAGTGACTGCGACAGACTCAGGTTCATTAGAAATAGCTGGCGGGCATGCCGATGTGATGTTACAAGGAAAAGGCGTGCTTAGGTCGGTTGATGCTGAAGACGCTGTCTGCTCAATAGAGGATTTAAAGACAGGTGAAACTGCACCGTACCGAGTCTCAGATAATGCTGCGAATATGATTGAGTCGATACCGACTGGAGCGCAGGTTTCTTTTAGATACTTTGCTCCGCAACTTGAGGATGAGCTTGCTTCTCTGGTGTCTATATGCACCGATGACAACTAAAAGGCCTGAATTCAAAAGGCCTCGGATGGTCAATTGGCTATCCGAGGCCTTTTTTACTCGACCGGGGCTTCGACCTTGTCGATGACCCAGGTGGCTCCGAGGCCGCCGGTGGTGTTGCGGCGGATGCGCACGGTGACTTCGTGGCGCTCGCCGGCCTGCGTGTAGTGCAGGGGGAAGCTTGCGCGGTTTCGCGCGGCCTCGATGGTACCGCGCTCGCGGGCGATCCAGTAGTACTCGCCGACGATACCGAGCGTGTCGGCGCCGTAGGGGAGATAGGTCGATAGCTCGTGCAGAAGCGGGCCGGGGCAGAAGACCTCGGTTGCGAAATCGATGGGGAAGTCCTTGGGGATGGTCGGTGCTGCGGGTGCGGGGGCCGGTGCTGCAGCGGGGGCCGGAGACGGTGCCGGTGCGGGAATTTGGTCGCAAACAGCGGCGGGCACGGATTCGATGACGGGTGCGGGCTCCGGCGTCGCTTCCGGCTTGATCGTGGAATCTGCGGGCTCCGGCGTCGTCTTCGGCTTGGTTGTGGAATCTGCGGGCTTCACGGTGACGGGCGCGTCTGCAACTGCGGTTTCAACCTCAACCTGCGTCGCGTTCTCGTTCTCGACGCTCGACTTTGCCTCGATGGG
Organism: uncultured Collinsella sp.; assembly: GCA_900555225.1. GTDB lineage: Bacteria > Actinomycetota > Coriobacteriia > Coriobacteriales > Coriobacteriaceae > Collinsella. The sequence continues at coordinate 7,781 of USKL01000002.1, read as the reverse complement.
CGTGGATGCCATGGTGGTGATGCCGGCGTTTGCGTTCTCGGGGTCATAGACGACCGTGAGCGAGATGGGGGGCTGCGGCGTCTCGGGCTCCGGCGCCGACTCGGTAGCGCCTTGATCGTCGGGCTCGTCGGGCTGATCGTCCTCGGTCTCGTCGCCAAAGACATCGCTGTTTTGGAACGCAGGCGTTTCGGGCTGGTCAGCGGCTTCTTCGGTTGTCGACTTGGGAGCTTCGTTGAGCTCCGCAGTGGCTTCCTGCTCGGATATGACTTCGGGATCGGTCGTGGCGGTGATTTCGGTGTCGGCTTCTGCCGTTACCTCAATAGCGACTTCGATCTCTGCCTCGGGCTCGGGCTCCGGAGCGACTTCGGCCACGGGCTCGGGCTCGGCGCGCTTAACGTGCTTGGGGCGCACGGCCTTGAGGTCCTTCTCGCCGCGCTTTTTCTTTTTGTAGGACTGCTTGGCACCCTTGGCAGCCTTGGGCTTGTCCTCGCCCTTGGCAAGGGCGGCATCCCAGGCCTCGTTGGCGATGAGCGTGGCATACAGGCGACCGCCCTTAAAGACGGTCAGCCTTATGCAGTCGTCGAGCTCCTCGAGCAGCTCGCGCGTGGACTCGAAGCCCAGGTCATAAGCGGCCATGTCACCAGCAGCGAGCGCCTCCTCGACCTGCGTCATAAACGTTTGCTTGCCGCACCCAATCGCATCACGCAGCAGACGATACAGATAGATGTGGTTGCCCAGCGATAGCGTGGGCTTAACTATTGTCTTGCTCATGGCAAATCTCCTCTTTACACACCAAAGCATCTTACCATCGCGCGGGGCTTGCTACCTCGGCGCCCAAGGCAAACGGGCGCGACCGTTGCCGGTTCGCGCCCGTTATACAGGTCGATTATCTATGAGGGGCAAACGTGCTTAGTTGCCCGATGCCGTGCCTTGGCTCGAGCTGTCAGATGCCGTGCCGGACGCGGTTCCACTCGAGCTGTTCGAGTTGCTGGTGTTGCTGCTGTCTGCTGAGCCCGTTCCCGACGTGGTGTCGCTCGTCTGGTCGCCCGTGCTCGGTTGAGAGCCGTCAGTCGTTTGGCTTGAGTCGGTTGTGCCGGATTGCGTACCGTTGTTGTTCACAGAAGAATCGGCGCCCTGCGACTGATCGGGGGTGTTCGAGGACGAGTCGGTGGATGCGGAGGTGCCCTGCGAGTCGTCCTGCTGGCTTTGCGATTGACCAGTGCTGTCCGCGTCGTGCTCGGTCGTGCGTGACGACAGAATCGGCTCGGGACGCTCGCCCAGACCCTCACCGGCGGTGGTGATAAGGATGGCAGCGGTGCAGGCGATAACCGCGACGATGGCGATGGCGATCGAGAAGATGATGACCTTCTTTTGCGTCTGGCTGCGCTCTGCCGCCGCCTTGGCGCGCAGGCTGTCGGGAGCGACGCGCGCCGTGGTCGCACGCCCCGCAACCTGGCGCATCTCCTGCGTAGTCGCGGCGCCGCCCAGGTGCTCCTCGGCATTAAACTCAACGGGCTCATAGGCGCCGGCGGGGTAGTCGACGGCGGCGTGCGTACCTTTGAGGGCTTCGGCGCTGGCAGAGATAAAGTGACGGTAGACCTGCGATGACACAACGGTGATGACCGAGCTCACGGCGGCACCAATTACTGAACCAGCGATACCGATCTTGGAGGCAAGCGCGACGCTCGTGGCGGCAGCCGCGGCGCCGGCGATGATCTGGGGAATGGAAATGTCGTCGAACAGGCCCTTTTTGGGCGCGATGGCCATGGTCTGTCCGATGGAATGGTTCTCGTGCACGCCGTTGTTGAGCGATGCCGGCGTCATGACGCGCGTGCGCGGCGCGTCGGTGTACTTGGTTGTCATACGGGGTCCTCCCGGTGTAAATCTGCTTCGTTTCATGTAGTCATCAGGGTACCCACCAGATGCGAATCGTACGTGACATTTAACAGATACCATCAACTCATCAAGGGGGGCTTGCTGTCTTTGGTGCAATAGCTTGATGCTAAACTGGATTTACGATTGTGAGGTGGTTTACGTGATGTACCCGTATATGACATTCGAAGACGGTACCGAGGTCGTTCATTCTGACCTGATAACAGATGGGGATATCGAAAAGGTTATCGTGCATTTTGAACGGCCGACGGCAGAGGGCTTCGACTCCGCTCGTTGTGAGTTGCCTTCCTGTTCGTGGACTGACTGGGAAGGGCATTTTACTCAGAGTGAAAAACGAGCTTTCGAAGAGTGTTTGAGCAAATCATTTAGATTAGTTCGAGTTTAGTTCGAATATAGAAGCCGAATGCGATGACCTAAAGCGTATGCATTTTTAGTATTAGATGCGTATGAAATGGAGGATGTGAATGGATGAGCTAATAGACTTTAAAAAACGATTTCTCAAGAATGGCGAGCTGGTTTCAATTCCAAAAAAGGAAAGCTATAAAAGAATCATGCTGCTATGGGCCGTCTCTTTCTTTGAATTAAATACAAGTTATACGGAGCTTCAGGTTAATCGTGTGCTGTCACAGCTCTATCCTGATTATGCCGTATTGAGGCGGTACTTGGTTGATTATGGATTCCTATTAAGAGATGAGCGAGGCCTGAAATACGAGGTTAATCGTGATGTTCACGGTATTGAGAGCTAGCCGTCCGGTTCGGGTCCTATATATTGCTAGAGGGATAAGCGAAATAGGCAATTGGTGTGCGAATATTGCTTTGCCAATGCTGATTTACGAGGTAACTCACGATGTTTCTGCAACTGCTTTGATGGTCTGCTGCAGATTTGCCCCCTCTCTGTTTTCAGTTGCGCTCGCGCAGCTGCCTCAGAAGATGGGTATCGGAACACTGCAGGCCATGAGATTGGCAGACTTAATTCGCGCGGGATTATTCGTTTGCTATATTTTTGTTGATAGTAAATGGAGTATGTTTGCTATTACGTGCGCGGTATCGCTTTGCCGAACGGTTGAAATGCCCTGCTTTTACTCGTTGTTAAGAGCCAATACGAATAGTATCAATCGCGACGTAATTAATAATTCGTTTGGGTTTCTGCAGAATTTGATGATGGTTCTGGGGCCAGTTGTCGGCGGTTTTGTTGTCGCTCAATTTGGGGCGGAGGCTGTTCTTGCATTAGACGCGCTTTCTTTTGCCGCGTCGTTCTGGTTGCTGCGAGATGTTCCGTCGGTTATCGAGGTTAATGATAAAGAGGGGATAAGCAAAAATGAAAAAAACAGGACTGCATTTAGTGATCTTAGCGCGAAGCACTTGGCAATTGGTTTCCTATTAATCGATATTTCTAGTGGCGTGGCATTCGGCTCTCTGAATTCTCTTTTGCCAGCTATTGCGCAATTGCAATTTGACTCGTCATCGATACAATACGGATTCCTTCAGAGTAGTCTTACAATCGGACTGTTGTTCGGAAATACAATATATGGTCGTTTAATTTGTGGTTCCGATTGCATTAAATCATATTGTTTTGTGACGTATCTTGCGCTCGGTGCGTATCTGGCGTTTGGCTATCGCTATGCGTCTGGAATATCGTTTATTTTCCTTTTTATCGTCGGTGCCGGAAACGCCATTCAAGATGTGCTTCTCATAACATCGCTGCAGGATTTGGCGAGAGACGAATCTGAATCGATAAGCCTGTTTTCAATTAGGGAGTCTTTGCAATCGGTTGCTGTTGTTATTTCAACACTCCTTGTTTCGCTGTTCACGAGCATCGCGATGTTCTCAATTCTCGTTACAGGACTTGGTGTATTTTCAATTATGATGGTAGTTGTGTTTCAATTGAATTATTTGCGAAAGATGTGACGTTGATATGCCTAAAACGCTTTTAGTATTTCCCCCAGGATGGAGTCCAGTGGGGCCGTATCTTGCCTTGCCTGTTTTGAAGTCATATCTTCAAGAGGTTGAACAATATAAAGTTGACATCGTTGACTTAAACGTGGAATTTTACGATGACCTCCTATCTTTTAGACATGTCGAAGAGTGCTGTAAAAGGTATCGGGAATCAAAGGATTCGTTTAGTTCGAATGTTCAATTAACAATCGAGTTGATACAAAAGTCAGCACTTAATGTTGACGAGGCAAAAGATATTTTCAGATCGAAGAGATACTTTAATCTAAAAGAAAGACAATATGCTGAAAACATTTTTAGAAATGCACTCTATATCATAAATCACGTCTCATATGGAGTTAAATACACGTTCAACTCCATAGATCTGCCCTATGATTATTATTCGACACCAGAAATAATGAAATCGCTTGCGGATACCTTGCATAATCCGTTTATTTCCTTCTATGAAACTGCCTTTCTTAAGCGTATTCAGAGGGAAAAAATCGAGTTTATTGGGATTTCGGTGAGCGGCTGTTTCCAATTGATTTCTGCAGTTACGTTAGCGAAACTGATTAAAGAAGAATGTCCATCTGTTAAACACGTCTCATTGGGCGGCAATTACATTACTCGTTTAGCAGATGACTGCATGAAAGAATGGCATCCCTTTTTTGAATACATTGATTCGATAATGATGTATGACGGCGAAGAGCCGCTTGCACGTCTTCTTGAGGCTCTTGACTCTGGTGATGACAATCTCGACTGTGTTCCAAACCTTTGCCATGCTAAAGGTGGGAAGATATATAAAAACCATCGGATTGAGCAAACATTTATCAACGATACGGTTCCCGATTTCGATGGCTTCGCCCTTTCTAAATACTTCATGCCTGAGTTAATATTGCCGGTTTATTCCTCTAGGCAGTGTTTTAATCATTGCGCCTTCTGCACCATTCCCGGTGCTACCGGTGGTTGTTACCGAAAGATGCCTATATCGAGAGTATTTGAAATAATGTGTCGGTTAAATGAAAAATACGGCACGAGAGTTTTCTCTTTTGTGGATGAAACATTCGAAGGCAAAAGAATGGAGCAACTCGCGGATGAAATAAACGCATCGGGAAAAACGTTTTTCTGGCATGGAGAAACGAGGTTCTCTCCAACCCTAAGTACAGACGTTTTCAACAAGATATACCAAAGTGGATGTAGGCAGATTCAGTTTGGCCTCGAGTCATACAACCAAAGAGTTCTTGATCTAATGAAGAAGAACACGAGAGTTGATTGGATTGATCGCAATATCCATGATTGTCTCAATGCGGGTATTCCTGTTCATCTATTCTTTATGATTGGCTTTCCGACCGAAACTAAAGAAGAGGCTCTGAACACCTTAGCTTATACAGAGAATGTTTTGAATTATTCAAAACAGGTATGTGGTGTTCCATATTCCACGAGAGGATTTACGAATTTTGGTCTCGTTATGGGGTCGGATGTTTGGAATCATCCCGATAAGTATGGTGTCTCTGTAATGCCGAAGTCCCAATATGAGGATTTGCGCCTCGAAGTGGATTATGTTTCAGGCACTGGTTTAACTTTAAATGAAGCAAAATCCTTATCTGATGAGCATCATATTGATTTTTATATGCAAGAGGTCATAAACGGTAGCGACACAATTGACTTGCCCCAGCGGCTTCATATTTCAGAGGTGACCTGGATCCTAGATTCTATTCACGCTGTCAGGTATAAGGGACATTTGACCAAAGTAAAGCGACGGCTAACTAGTCTAAATCCAGCTGATCGAATCTGGCTGGATTCCAAGACCTCTGTCGTGCTCGTTGAGCCATTTGCCTACTTCTATAATTCTGAATACCATCATGTCTATGCTGTTTCCCAGTTGGTATACCTTAAGTTGGCCCGTTTATTGGAGGCCGATTGTAGCATTTCTCTTATCCTTGATCAGGGCGACCTCGAGCTGACAAGGACGATAGAAGAACTGTTGCATTATGGATTGCTGAATACAAATATCGATGCCGATTATGTAATGCACGATAATGGTTTTCAATTGGTTAAAAGTTCGTTTGTGAAAGAAGTCGGACGCTCAAAAGAGGGGTTAAGAGTACTGCTGAGTTGTGCCACCCATAGAATGTGTGCGGTTAATGATTTTTCGTTCGCTTTGCTTTCGTTGTTTGAAAAGCCGATTACTAAGAACGAGGTGCGCGACATTTTGAAAAAAGAGGGACTATCGGCAAACGAGGAGCAATTAAACAAGTTGGTTGATAATTGCATGAAAGCAGATATACTACAGTTGATTAGATAGAGGAGGTTTCTGCATGGACGTTATTAACAAAGATCTCTTGGAGCAACTGAAAGAGTTTCAGGAAGAGGGCGTCGTGGTAGAAGTGTTCGACTTTGAGGACTACATGGATAAATTCTGCCATTAGTTTCGGAATTTACTCGCCTCGCTTAAAGGAGAAGTCGATTATCGATTTCTCCTTTTTTAATTAAAGATATTATTGAAATACATGCTCCTAGCACAGGTTGGCCTCTCAGTAAACTGGGAGGTTGCTTTGGCTAGTTAGAGATATGTGAACGTCCGTTAGACTGAATCTCAGGGTAGAAGGGGCCTCCAGTGTCCAGATCAACTAGGCAATGCTGCGTTTCGGCTAATAAGAACGATGGCTTTTTGCGTGTGGCGGCGGCGTCGCCACAGATTCGCGTGGCCGATGTCGAGGGCAATGCCGAGGTTGCGCTGGCGGCTGTTCGCGAGGCTACCGAGCGCGGCGTTCGCGCGCTGGTGCTGCCCGAGCTCAACTTGTGCGGCTATACCGCGGCCGATCTGTTCCATAACCGCACACTGCTGCATGCCTGCGAGGCTGCTCTGGTGCATATCCTCGATGAAACCCGTGAGCTGCCGATCGTCTTTACCATCGGTCTTCCCGTTGCGGTTGCCGAGAATATCTACAACTGTGCCGCCGTGTGCTGCGCGGGCGAGCTTTTGGGCCTCACGGCCAAGAAGTATCTGCCCAACTATGGCGAGTTCTATGAGCGTCGTTGGTTTGCTCCGGCGCCCGCAGATCCCGTGTGGGTCGAGTTTGCCGGTCAGGGTCCGGTTCCGTTGGGTTCGGAGCTTGTCTACCGCTGCTGTGACGAGGGTGCCGAGGATATGGTGCTGGGCGTTGAGGTCTGCGAGGATCTGTGGGTGCCGGCGCCCCCTTCGACCGAGATGGCGCTTGCCGGTGCGACGGTGATTCTCAACCCGTCGGCTTCTGACGAAATCATCGGTAAGGCAGATTACCGCCGCAGCCTTATCTCCAATCAGAGCGCGCGCCTGTACTGCGCCTATGCCTACGCGGACGCGAGCGAGGGCGAGTCCACGACCGACATGGTCTTTGCGGGTGAGAACCTCGTCTACGAAAACGGCTCCAAGCTCGCCGCGACCAAACTGCTTACCTGCGATATGACCATCGCCGACGTTGACCTTGACCGCCTGGTTGCCGAGCGCCGTCGCTCGACGACGTGGACGCGCACCGACGATGCGCCGGAATCCGCGACCGTTGAGTTTTCGTTTGAGGGCGTACTGGCCGAAGAACCTGTCCTGCGCGATGCGCTCGACATCGACCGAGTCTTCCCCCGCGCTCCCTTTGTGCCGGCCGACCACGGTGATCTGGCTGAGCGTTGCGAGACTATCCTCGACCTGCAGACCGCCGGCCTCAAGACCCGCCTTGCCCATACGGGCACCAAGGCGGCCGTCATCGGCCTTTCGGGCGGCCTCGATTCCACGCTGGCGCTCCTCGTGACCGTGCGTGCGTTCGACGCCTTGGGCCTGCCGCGCACCGGTATCACGGCCGTGTCCATGCCCGGCTTTGGCACGACGCACCGCACCAAGTCCAATGCCGAGTCGCTCGCTCGCGACCTAGGCGTGAGCTTTCGCGAGGTCTCGATCCATGCTGCCGTGGAGCAGCACTTTA
>USKL01000001.1 GCA_900555225.1 uncultured Collinsella sp. | reverse complement strand
GTTGCTCACCAAAGACGTGCTCTTTGCCGACGCGTTTTTGGTGCTGCTGGTGCAGACCGTGAAGCTCGTGGCATGTGGCTTGCCCCGTCGTGATGCCAATGCCGAGCGAGCGGGCGAGAAAGCCCCCGTGCTCTTTGCGTGCCACGACTGGCTGCTGCTCGCTCTGGGCGCCATGGGTTCCACATTTCTGCGCAACGGCGGCCTGGTGTTTCCCCTGGCGGCATGCGTAATCGCGGCGGCGTTTTGCGTATGGGACGTGCATGTGGCTCGTCGTGCAGCCAAGCAGACTGGCGCTGCGCCTTCGGGCGCCATCCCGCGTTTCCGCTGGGTTGGCGTTCTCGCGGTGCTCGCGCTCTGCCTTGCCTCTAATATGTACTTCACCAAGGTCTTTATGCCGGCGCACGACATTACGCCCGGCTCCAAGCGCGAAATCCTTTCGATTCCGTTCCAGCAGACGGCTCGTTTCGTCCAAAAGCACGACGGCCTCAACTCGGGCGTCAACCCTACGGTTAAGGAGGATGGCACCATCGTGGAGGCTCCTTGCGACGGTTTGGTGACCGACGAAGAACGTGCCGTGATCGATTGCGTACTCAAGTACGAGAACCTGGGCCGCCGCTACAACCCCGACAAGTCCGATGCCGTCAAGAACTGCTTTAACGAGTACGCCTCGCAGGAGGACATCAAGGCCTATTTTGAGGTGTGGGCCCAGATGTTCAAAAAGGATCCCGAGTGCTATATCTCGGCGCTCATCAATAACTACTACGGTTATTTTTATCCGAGCGCGCGCGATGCCTGGGTCTACAGCACGGCGCGTAGTGCCGAGATCATGGCGCGTCCCGACAACCTCAAGTACTTCGACTTCCATCCGGTTGACAGCAACGTGGTGCGCTGGTGCGACCACCTGATCAATTTGTACCGTGTGGCGGTGCAGCGTGTTCCCTTTATCTCGCTCACCATGAGCTCGGCCACCTATGTGTGGATCATGATCGCCGTGGTGGTCTACTTGCTGCGTCGTCATTCATGGCGTGCGCTGGCGATCTGGGTGCCGCTGTTGGGCGTGCTCGCTGTGTGCCTGATTGGCCCGTGCAACGGCTCGACTTACATGCGCTACCTGTATCCGGTCATCGCCTGCATGCCCTTCGCCATCGGCGCCACCGTCACCCGCAGCGACTTCTTCTGGTTCTAATTTGGTGCATTGAGGGCCAGGTTTCTTTGCACCAAAGGGGACATCATCACGACGCCTTCATTTTGGGGTTTATCTCGCAGGCCAGTAGGTATATCATAACGACGTTTGTTTATATTGCCCGAGCATCTGCGCTGGGCTTTAGGTCGAAACCGATAGGAGACACGTATGTCCGGACACTCTAAGTGGGCCACAACCAAGCATCGTAAGGGCGCGCAGGACGCCAAGCGTTCCGCCCTCTTCTCCAAGCTCAGCCGCAACATCACCGTTGCTGCCCGTCTCGGCGGTGACCCGCTGCCCGAGAACAACGCCAGCCTCGCCGCTGCCGTTGCCAAGGCCAAGGCTCAGTCCATGCCTAAGGACAAGATCAAGTCCGCTATCGACAAGGCTTTTGGTTCGGGTGCCGATGCCGCCGTCTACGAGAACATCGTGTACGAGGGCTACGGTCCCGCCGGTGTCGCCGTCTACGTCGACTGCTTGACCGACAACCGCAACCGTACCGCCGCTGATGTCCGTTCCGCCTTCTCCCACGCTGGTGGCAACCTGGGCACCTCCGGCTCCGTCGCCTTCCAGTTTGAGCGCAAGGGCCAGATCGTCGTCGCCAAGGAGATCCTGGACGAGAACGCCAAGAAGGAGACCATGATCGCCAACGGTGCTGCCGGTGACGAGGATGAGTTCATGATGGCCATCGCCGAGGCCGGTGGCGAGGACTACGAGGATGCCGGCGAGGAGTGGATCGTCTGGACTACTGCCAACGAGGTCATGGCTGTCTCCAAGGCGCTCGAGGAGCAGGGCGTCCAGGTCAAGGGCTCCGAGACCACCATGGTCCCGACCACCCCGACCGAGGTTTCTGGCGCCGATGCCAAGAAGGTTCAGCGCCTCATCGACCGTCTTGAGGAGCTCGACGACGTCCAGGATGTTTACAGCACCATGGACATGACCGACGAGGTCATCGCTGCCCTCGAGGAGGAGTAGCGCCCGCACGGGTTAAGCCGTGCATATCTGGGCATAATGAAGCGAGCATGCAAGCCTCGTGGAATAGATGAGCCGGATCCGCGTGCGTAGAGCACCGGACCCGGCTCTTTTATAATGATGCGAACCGTTTTGCATTTCGAGAGCCGAGATTTGAAGGGAGCGCTGCGTGCGCGTACTCAAACGAGCCCTAGCGATCGTGTACCTTGCCGCTACCATCGTGGCGCTGGGTACGCTTGTCTGCCAGTTTTGGGGGCCGTATACGTATCGCTTTATGCTGCTGATGCGCGACCCCATGCCGCGCATTGTCGTGACGGCATGCGGCGGAGTTGTGGCGATTGGCGTGCTGGTAAGCTTCTTCCGCCTGATGTTTGCTCGTCGCGAGCCGTCCTGCGTGCATCCGGCGGGGGAGCGCAATATCGAGGTCACGCTCGCGGCGCTTTCTTCGTGCGCCAGGGCTGCTGCAGAGCGCGACGATCGCGTGATGATCGAGCATGTCGAGGCCCGCGTCCAAGGTTCCGACGATTCGCACGTCCGTTTTAAGGTCGAGGCTATCGCGCTTGACGATAAGGACGTGGCATCTCTGGCTACCGCGATGCAGCAGCGCATCGAAGAAGCTTGCGACACCATGCTCGGCACGCCGGGTACGACCACGCGCGTCCGTTTTTTGCCGTCCAAGACTACCGTCCAGACCGTGGAGGTTTCCGGTGAGTGATACCAATCAAGATAAGACCGCTCGTACGCCGCGCCTGACGATTGACCAGAGCGCCACACCGGCGAGCGAACCTGTTGATTCCAAAGCAGAGACAACCGAGTTACAAGACGCGGCAGCCGCGGATTTTGACGAGGCTATGGGTCTCATCAAGGGTACGGGCGCTGCCATCTGGAGCTATGCTGTGCGTCATCCCAACACCACGCTCGGTGCCGTCGCTGGCTTTATCCTCGCCGTGTTGGTGCTCACGCTCGGCCTGTGGGACACGCTCGTCATCGCATTCTTCGTGCTGATCGGCGCTGTGATCGGCCAAATTCGCGACGGCGAGAACGGTATCGTCAACTTCTTCGGCCGTCTGTTTAGCGGCCGCTAATACGTATTCGACTGTCGCATCCGCGGCGGGCATAAGGAGGAACCATGGCTTTTAATACGAAGGTCGATGTAGCCGATACCGAGCTCGAGGAGAACGAGGCGGTCGTCGCCGAAGCCGAGGATGTGACGCTCGAGGACGAGGCTCTTGTCGAGGTCGAGTCCGATGAGGATGAGGACGACGAAGAGGCGGACGAGTCCGAGGACTCGCTGACCTATTCCAACGGTGTGATCGAGAAGATCGTTGCCATGGCCACCCGCGAGGTTCCGCACGTTCTGGGCATGAAGGGTAACCTTATGCACTTTGTGCAGGAGCAGTTTGGTGCCGAGAATCTGACCAAGGGCGTGACGGTCGAGGTCACCGATGACAATCGCGTGGTCGTCAACATCTCCGTCATTATCGAGTACGGTGCCTATGCGCCCGCGATCTTCGACGATGTCAAGGCACGTGTCATCGAGCGCCTTGCCGCGATGACCGGCCTTGAGGTGGCGGGCGTCAACCTGCGTATCGAGGACGTCATCACCCCCGAGGAGTACGAGCACCGCACCAGCCAGCACGAATAACCTTCCAAAAAGGGACAGGTTTGTTTTGGCAGGTTTTATCTGCGAAAACGTTAAACGGCCGACCGCGCAAGCAAAAGCGTGGCCGGCCGTTATTTGTATGCCCCCCGATGTAGGCATACCGCTCGTCTAACTAGGGGTTGCAATCGTCGCGTTCCGCGTTACCCTAATGGGCGCATTGTTTCCAAATTGTTAACGAGGGGTTGCCGTAATGGCTGACGAGCACGAAACAGAAAGCAAGGCATGGGCGATTGAGGCCGCCGCGGCAGAGGCGGCATCGCGTGCTGCCGAAGAGGTGCATCGTCCTCCCGTAGTGCCGATGGAGCGCGTGGTTGATCGCACCGATATCGAGCGCGGCGAGCGTGCCGGCCAAAAGCGCAGCCAGGAGCCGGGTTTCCCGCGCTTTTTTGCCGAGCTCAATCTGGGCCTGATTCTTACGGCCTTTGCCATCGTTGCGTTTAAAACCCCTAATCACTTTGCTTTTGGCGGCACCTCGGGCGTGTCGGTCATTCTGTCCACGCTGTTCCCGACCCTGCCCGTCGGCGTCTTTATGTGGATTATCAACGCGGTTCTCGTCGTTTTGGGCTTTATCTTTTTGGAGCGCAAGGCGATTCTTTGGAGTGTCTTCGCCTCGTTTGCGCTTTCGGCCTACGTCTCGCTGTTTGAGCTCTTCATTCCGACCGATGTCTCTCTGACGGGTGATATGTGGCTCGACCTGTGCTTTGCCGTCATCTTGCCGGCGCTCGGCAGCGCTATTGTCTTTGACATCGGCGCCTCGACGGGTGGCACGGACATTCTTGCCATGATTCTCAAGCGCCGCACCACGCTCGAGATTGGCCGCGCGCTGCTGCTGGTTGATATCGGCATCGTGGCCATCGCGGCCTTTTTGTATGGCCCGCGTGTCGGTCTGTATTGCGTGCTCGGCCTGTTTGCCAAGACGCTTGTGGTCGACAAAGCCATTGAGAGCATTCACCTGCGCAAAGTCTGCACGGTCATTTGCTCCGAGCCCCTTAAGGTCGAGGAGTTTATCGTCAAGCATCTCAACCGTACGGCGACCATCAGTCGCGGCTACGGTGCCTTCTCGGGCAAGTGCGTGACGGTGATCATGAGCGTGCTGAGCCGTCGCGAGGCCGTGCAGCTGCGCCGTTATGCGCGCGAGGTCGATCCGGGTGCCTTTATCACGATCGTCGACAGCTCCGAGATTGTCGGCAAGGGCTTCCGCGGAACGAACTAGCACAGACGTATTCAACGAACCGCCTGCTGGCGCCGTGTATCTTGCAAATCGGTCATCTTTGAGTATTTGACCCCACATTGGGCAATAATGATGCTAAAGACAACGTTTGCGATCCAAGTGATTCGTTCAAGATGCGAAGGGATGATTCTATGTTCTGCTCGCAGTGTGGCGCCCCCATGGGCGATAACGACAAGTTCTGCGGCGTGTGTGGCGCTCCTAATGCCGGTGCCGCTGGCCCCGCTCCCCAGGGACAGCCTCAGCCCCAGCAGTTTGTTCCGCAACCGCCCGTGGCGAATGCGCCAAAGGGCTGTGTGGCTCAGGCGTTCCAAGATATGACTAAGACTCCGGGCGTGCTTCAGCGTGTATGCCAAATCGCGTTTTTGCCGGCGCTGATTTGCGTTGTGTCGGTGCTCGTGCTGTTTATTCCCGTTATTGGCGGCATTGCGGCTGCCATCGGCTTTTTGGCAGCTTGCATTGCGAGTGTGTGCGGTTCCGGCTTTGGTATCGAGTGGGGCCGTGATCTGTCGCTCAAGGTCGATGACGGCATGGACCGTCCGCTGATGCGTTCCACGTCGTTTGGTCTCGGAGTCTTTTCGAGCGTTATTTCGGTCGTGCTCGAGGTTATCGCTGCCATTCCCGTTATCGGTGTAGTGCTTTCGCTGGCGGAGGGCGCGGTAATTGGCGCCGCAGGCTCGTATTCGTATTACGGCTCTTATGCGCTCGAAGCTGCGCTGTTTGGCTCGCTTGGCCTGCTTGTCCTGGCGCTAATTGCCTCGGCGATTCTGGGTGTCTTCTTTAAGATGTTCGCCGACATTGCCGTGATGCACTTTGCGGTGACCGGGCGCGTCGAGAGCGCGTTTTCGCTCGATAAGGTCTGGGCGGCCTTTAAGCACAACAAGACCAAGCTGTTCTGTGCTTCGTTCCTTCCCGAGTTTTTGACGGGCCTGGTTTCCAACGCCATTACGTGGATCTTGACAGCTGTCTTTGGTGCCATCGCCGGAATTGGCGCGTACGGCTATTACTATCGCCCCAGGGGTATCGAGGCGATTGTTACCGCCGGTGGTGTCACGCTCGTATTGTTCCTGGTGCTGATTGCATTCGTCACGGTGTTCCTTACGGTCTTTGGCAAGATGCTCAAGCACCGTGCCGTTGGCTATTGGGCTGCACGTTATGCAAGCGAATGGGCCGATGAGGACAAGGACGACGTTTTGACTTTTGTGCTCCCGGGTGAGAAGAAGCCTGCTCCTGCGGGATTCAATCCCACGGCAGCCACTGGTGCTGCCCCTGCCCCGGCACCTGCTCCTGTCCCCGCACCGGCGTCCGAGGCGACGCCTGCGGAGCCCGATTGGGATGCCGTTGCCACGCCGGCGGATGAGCCGGGCGATAATCCTGCTGCCGAAAACAATCAAACCGAATAGCCGGTCGAGGCGCCCTGGGCAACTGAGCCCGGGGTGCCTTTTTCTACTGCGAAAGCAAGAAAATGCCTGGGAAAACGGTTGCAGCAAAATTTCTCGGAAATTGGTCAATGTTGCGCAACAACGTCGCGGCTATTGTTGAGAACGTAGACGTGTAAGGTTTGAAGGCGTGCGACGCCTTAGGAAAAGGAGAGGCTCATGTTCTGTCCCACTTGTGGTTCTCCCATTTCGGATGATGCCAAATTCTGCCCTGTTTGCGGATCCGCCGTTGGTGCCGCTTCTGCCGCTGCGGCCCCGCAGCCCCAGCCCGCTCCGGCCCAGGCTATTCAGCCCGCGCCCCAGCCTCAGCAGCAGTACACCGGTCAATACGCCCAACAGTCCGCATCCGCTCCGATGGGCTATGACCCCATTAAGGCTGACCGCAGCCTGATCGGCTGGCTGCTGCTCTCTCTTGTGACCTGCGGTATCTATTCGTTCTACTTCCTGTATTGCTTGGCACGCGACGTCAACACGTTGTGTCAGGATGACGGCGATTACACGCCGGGTCTGGCGGAATTCATCCTTCTATCGTTTGTGACCTGCGGCTTCTACGCGTACTACTGGTATTACAAGATTGGCAACCGCCTGCAGGCCAACGCTCCTCGCTACGGCCTGGTGTTCCAGGAAAACGGCACCACCGTTCTTCTGTGGCAGATCTTCGGCGCGCTCCTGTGCGGCCTTGGTCCCATCTTCGCTATGAACATCGTCATCAATAATACCAATGCCATGGCAACGGCTTACAACACTCGCCTTGGCGCTCGTGCCTAACAATAAGGGCGGCGTGAACAGCTTCCAGGGACATAGGGGCACGGCAGAGCTCCTTCGCCGCGCCCTTTTTTGCACCGGCGCGCTCTTTGTCGCCTGGCTCGCGCTCTACCTGCTCGACATTGGCTGCATTTTTCGATTGATGACGGGCATTCCTTGTCCGGGATGCGGCATGACGAGGGCGTGGCTGGCGGCGCTGCGCCTCGATTATGCGGCTGCCTTTGCCTACCATCCGCTGTTTTGGGTGGTGCCGATTGCGTTTGTGCTCGCGTTCGTGCGCGAGGAGGTGGCATCGAGCAAGCTAAAGCGTGGTATCGACATTGCGGTCACCGTGTTGTGCGTGCTGGTCGTCGTCGTATGGATCGTGCGCCTCGTCAATCCGGCAGATGCCGGTCTGCTCTTTGGCGGCTATGCGCCCGCCGGAGTTCCCGACGATATCATCCACCTCGAACCCCCACGCTGGCTCACCATCCTTCGCTCTTACCTGGCGTGACGGAGGACGCGCTAGAAAAACGGTCGACACATAAGCGGGGGCGAACGTTGAGATAACGTCCGCCCCCGCTTTGCTTTAGCCAGGCTGTTATGGATGGGCGTGACGGCTACTCGTCGCGCTTTTCCTCGTGGCGAGCGGCAGCCCGCGCATCGTGGATGCCCTTGATTGCAGCATGGCGGGCGGTGCGAGCATCGTGCATGGCGTCGCGCGCCTCAGCGGCCGTGGCCTTGGCAGAGCGCAGCTTGGCGGCCAAGTCGGGGTTGGTCTCGGCAACCGCGGCGATCGTGGGGCCGTCGAGCTCCTCTTGCGTGGGCTCGGCCAAAAAGTCGATAGCATACTGGGCGGCCACCATGGAGCCCTTTGCCAGCACGGTCTCGTCAATCTTGTAGAAGCAAGAATGTTGGGCGTACGTGGCGCCAATCTGGGGGTTGCGCGTGCCAACAAAGGCGAGCACGCCCGGCACGCGGCGCAGGTACTCCGAGAAGTCCTCGCCCGAAAGCGTGCCGCGATAATGGCCTTCGCCCGCGGGGCCCAAGCACTTGACCACGGCCTGACGACAACGCTCGCTCGAGGCGACGTCGTTTTCGACCTTGTAGTTGGCGATGGTGTAGTCGGTAAGTTCGGCCTCTGCGCCCAGGGCTGCCGCGGTGTGCTCCACGATGCGGCGCATAAGCTCGGGCATTTCCTCGTGCGTCTTGTCGCCATAGGTGCGCACCGTGCCGGCGAGGTAGGCCGTGCCGGCGATAACGTTGCGCGCGGTGCCGCCGTGCAGCTCGCCGACGGTGATGACAGCCGGCTCGTAGGGGCTGATCTCGCGCGAGACGATGGTCTGCAGGGCGTTGACGATCTCGGCAGCCACCATAACGGCGTCGTGGCCGCGCTGGGGCATGGCGCCATGGCACGAGGTGCCGCGGACATCGATGCGGAACCAGTCGGTGTTTGCCATGCGCGGGCCGGGCTCACAGCTCACGGTGCCGGCGTCGACTTCGCTCCAGATATGCGCGGCGTAGGCACCATCGACGCCGTCGAGCACGCCCGTGCCGATCATGAGCTTGGCGCCCTGGCCGTTTTCCTCGCTGGGCTGGAAGGCGATGCGGACCTCGCCGTGGATGTCGTCGGTCATATGGCGCAGGATCTGCAGCGTGCCGAGCATCATGGCGATGTGGCAGTCGTGGCCGCAGGCGTGCATGCAGCCCTCGTTGACGCTGGCAAACTCCTCGCCGGTCTGCTCGGTAACGGGCAGGGCGTCGATGTCGGCGCGCAGTAGGATACGGCGGCGCGGCGTGCCGTCCTCGCGATAGGCGTCGGGCGCGGTGCCGCGAAGGGTCGCCACCAGGCCCGTCTTGAGGGGACGCTCGTAGGGGATATTCATGGCGTCGAGCTGGTTGGCGATGTCGGAGGTCGTGCGCTCCTCGGCAAGGCTCAACTCCGGGTGCTTATGGAAGTGGCGGCGCTGCTTGATGATGTAGGGCTCAAACTCGGTGGCGATATCTCGGATGGCCGCGGTGACATCGTCTGCCGCGCGAGCCTCGGTCGCCGCCATAATCTGCTGTGCCTTGGTCTTCGTCATGGTCGATTTGCTCCTTGCTGGGTTGATCGCAAAATCGTACAGGCTCTCTCCAGTATGCCACCTGCCGCTAGGGCTGGTAAAGTTGCCGTTTGCCGCTTGGGGTTTTGTTACAAGGGCGGGGGAGTACACTCGGGGGTGTTGAATTTCCTGCCAGAGATGGGGATGCCCATGCAACATATCGATCGGATTATCCGCTCCAAGAACGTCTTTACCGCGCAAGACGGCATCGATACCACCCGCGAGCTGGCGATTGCCATCGCAGGCGACCGTATCGTCGCAGTCGGTGCGCCCGATGACGTGATCGCCGCCGCTCCTGCCGCTACGTCGGTTATCGACTACGGCGAGCAGTTTGTCTGCCCCGGTTTCCATGACGCTCATCTGCACTTCTTCCATACCTCGGTCGGTTCCTCGCCGTACATGCTCATGGATATGGGCACGTCCGAGGCGGCGCTGGTGCAACATGCGCTCGAGTTTTCCCAGGACCTGCCCGACGACGCTTGGGTTGTGACGCAGGGCTGGCGCGACTACCGTTGGGACCCGCCCGAGCATCCTACCAAGGCGTCGCTCGATGTGGCATTCCCCGATCGTCCCTGTGTTATGTATTCGGGCGACGGGCACACGCTGTGGCTCAACAGCCGCGCACTCGATGCACTCGGCGTCACGCGCGACAGCGAGCCACCAGCGGGCGGTAGCTACGACAAGGACGCAAACGGCGAGCTCACGGGTATTGCTCACGAGGCGGCTGCCATGCAGCTGCTACCGCGCTGCCTTGAGTGGCTGGGCGAGGATCGCATCGCAAGCGCTTACGCCGATCAAATGAGGCGGATGGCCGAGCAGGGCATCACCTCGATATGCGATATGTCGCTCATGCCCATGCCGGGCTGCGATTTTATCCGCGACGACGTCTACGACAAACTGCAGGCAGCCGGCAAGTTGGGCATCCGAGCCCATTTGTTTCCCACGCTGCTGGATGACCAATCGCGCTTGGAAGAGCTGCAGGTACGTTACGCGAACAACGCGCTGCTTTCGGCGCCAGGCTTTAAGCAGTTCTTCGACGGCGTGTCGAGCGAACACACGGCCTATCTCACCGAGCCCTATACCAACCCGCGCTTCCCGGGCGATCAAGGTCGCCTGACGGTTCCTGCCGAGCGCATGCGCAAGCTGGTTCTGGCGGCCGCGGAGCGCGGCCATACCGTGCGCATCCACGTCATCGGCGACGGTGCGATTCATGCCGCGCTGGATATCTTCGAGGAGGCCGCCGACCTGTACGGCCTGCCCCAGCACGGCCATAACACGCTCGAGCACCTGGAGAACCTCTTGCCCGAGGACATCGATCGTCTACGCAAGCTTAACGTCGTTGCCTCGAGCCAGCCCTGTCACATTACACTCGACCCGGGCGGCCCCGAGCGCGATCTGGGCCTGGAACGCAGCCGCATCATGTGGCCGTTTGCGACCTATAAGCAGCGCGGCATCCGCCAAGCCTTCGGTACCGATAGCCCCATCACAGCTGTTACAAGCATGAACGTGCTCTACACGGCTATCACGCGCCAGGATCCCAAAAGCCACTGGCCCGAGGGCGGCTGGTTACCGAGCGAGCGCATCGATGCAGCAACAGCCCTGCGCAACTACACCCTGGGCAGCGCCTATGCAGCGGGCGACGAGCAAAACCTCGGCAGCTTGGAGCCCGGCAAGTATGCCGACCTTGTAGTCCTGGACCAAAACCCGCTCACTGTCGATCCACAAGAGCTCCAGGCTACCAAGGTTCAGGCCACCTACCTGGCAGGTAACTCGATTTACGAGCGCTAAGTATTCATGCCGTACCGTTAAGCGCGGCTCGGGCAGCCTATTTTGGGATAGCGCTCGAGCCGCGTTTGCGTTTTGGTGGGGATCCGCCATGAGCGTCCCTGCTCTGTTGGATTTGGGTGCGGGGCGGAGGTGCTGCTGCCCCGCGCTCAATTTGGACACCAGCAATGCTATCTCTTGGTGTTTTGCATACTTCCCATTACAGATCGCATAAAAAGGCTGGGATGTCCTTTCTGATCCTGATGTACCCCCGCCCGTGCCGTGCAAAAAACGGAGTATTCAGCACCGCGAGCTCTGCCGGTGCCGCTGCGGCTGAGTAACGTTGCGGAGATTGACGTCATTTTGGGGTCCGGCGCGGCGCGAAGCATGCCTTTTTGTCCTGGCGGGGTTTGCCTGCCGACTCAAATCGCCGGTCGAAGGCGTCCTTGGGACCAATATGGTGTGTCCGGCGTGTATGCAGCCGTCCTGGCTTGCTGAATACTCCCAAAAATGCACGGCGCTCCCCAGGGGACCCGTGCGCGCAGCGAAAACCATGCCCATGTCGTTATCCGCATCGCCATTTTGCTGCACTGACTTTTCTGAATGCCGGGCTCGAATTAGTTAACCTGCCTCCCGTGTGGCTCCGGAGGGGCGGGGCATAAGGTTTATCGCGAGTTCCGCACGAGCCGAAGGCCACTTAATGTGGCCTTCGTGCGAGCAGGACTGCCCGAGCAGGAAACCTTACGCCCCGCCCCTCCGGAGCCACACGGGAGCCACCGCTAAGCTATCCCCCGGCATTCAGAAAATCTAAGTGCCAAAAAATAAGATTTTTTGACTCCGTGTTGTATAACCCGCCATTCGTGGGTACCATTCAACGCGTACGCAAACAAAAAGGGTTAATTCGCGTGGTATAACCGCGCGGCCCAAAAAGGAGGAGACAAGCATGTCGTCTTTGAAGCCGCTTGCAGATCGTGTTCTGGTCAAGCCCGACGAGGCCGAGCAGAAGACCGCTTCTGGTCTGTATATCGCCAGCAACGCTCAGGAGAAGCCGCAGCGCGGCACCATCGTTGCCGTGGGCGCCGGCAAGGTCAACGACAAGGGTGAGCGCATCCCCATGGACGTCAAGGTCGGTGACGTTGTCATCTACGGTAAGTTCGGTGGCAACGAGGTCAAGGTCGACGGCGAGAAGTATCTGCTGATGCGCGCCGACGACATCTACGCTGTCGTCGAGGCCTAGTCTCGTCAGAATCTCTGATTCGTCTTTGAACGCGTCCGCCGCATAGGACTCGGAAGCGGCGACGCGAGTCACATTTCTTTTGGAGGATTACCTACCATGGCAAAGAACATTACGTTCAACACCGATGCCCGCGCTAAGCTCGCCAAGGGCGTCAACACTCTGGCCGACGCCGTTACCGTCACCATGGGCCCCAAGGGTCGCTACGTTGCGCTGCAGCGCACGTTCGGTGCCCCGACCATCACCAACGACGGCGTTTCCGTCGCCAAGGAGATCGAGCTCGAGGACAACATCGAGAACATGGGCGCTCAGCTGGTGAAGGAGGTTGCCACCAAGACCAACGACACCGTGGGTGACGGCACCACCACCGCAACTCTGCTCGCTCAGGCCATCGTCAACGACGGTCTGCGCAACGTCGCCGCTGGCGCCAACCCGCTGGCCATCCGTCGCGGCATCGACAAGGCCGTCAACGCCGCCGTCGCCGAGATGAAGAAGCAGGCTAAGCCGGTCGAGACCAAGGAGCAGATTGCTTCCGTCGGCACCATCTCTGCCGGTGACCCCGAGGTCGGCGAGAAGATCGCCGAGGCCATGGAGGTCGTGGGCAAGGACGGCGTCATCACCGTCGAGGATTCCCAGACGTTCGACATCACCATCGACACCGTCGAGGGCATGCAGTTCGACAAGGGCTATGTCTCCGCTTACTTCGTCACGGATAACGACCGCATGGAGGCCGTGATGAAGGATCCGTACATCCTCATCACCGACCAGAAGATCTCCAGCGTTCAGGACATCATGCCCGTTCTCGAGGCTGTCCAGCGCGCTGGCCGTGGCCTGCTCATCATCGCTGAGGACATCGACGGCGAAGCTCTGCCTACCCTGGTCCTCAACAAGATCCGTGGCGCCCTCAACGTCTGCGCCGTCAAGGCCCCGGGCTACGGCGATCGCCGCAAGCGCATTCTCGAGGACATCGCCGTCCTCACCGGTGGCCAGGCTGCCCTGGACGAGTTGGGCGTGAAGGTCGCTGACATCACCGCCGATATGCTCGGTACCGCTAAGTCCGTCACCATCTCTAAGGACAACACCGTCGTCGTCGGCGGCGCTGGCTCCAAGGAGGCCATCGACGCCCGTATCGCTCAGATCAAGGGCGAGATGGAGAACACCACCTCTGACTTCGACCGTGAGAAGCTCCAGGAGCGCCTGGCCAAGCTCTCCGGTGGCGTTGCCGTCATCAAGGTCGGCGCTGCTACCGAGTCCGAGCTCAAGGAGATCAAGCATCGCGTCGAGGACGCCCTGCAGGCCACCCGCGCTGCTGTCGAGGAGGGCATTGTCGCTGGCGGCGGCGTCGCCTTCATGGACGCTGCTCCTGCGCTCGATGCCGTCGAGATCGATGACCCCGAGGAGAAGATCGGCGTCGACATCGTCAAGAAGGCTCTGACCGCTCCGGTCGCCACCATCGCCAAGAACGCTGGCTTTGAGGGCGCTGTCGTGGTCGACAAGGTCGCCGAGCTGCCCGCCGGCCAGGGTCTCAACTCTGCCAACGGCGAGTGGGGCGACATGATCGAGATGGGCGTCCTCGACCCCGTCAAGGTCAGCCGCGTCACCCTGCAGAACGCTGCTTCTGTCGCCAGCCTGATCCTCATCACCGAGGCCACCGTCTCCGATGTGCCCAAGAACACTCAGCTTGAGGACGCAATCGCTGCTGCTACCGCTGGTCAGCAGGGCGGCGGTATGTACTAAGGCCGACAAGGTCTAGAACTCCCACCGGGAATCCGGGGGCGGGACGGGGACTTCTCTCCGGAACGTCCTCGGACATGCAAAGAGGCTCCGCATCGCGCTTCGCGCTGCGGAGCCTCTTTGCGTCCTGACGCTCCTATTTGGCAAGGTGTTTTTTAGAATCCATTTTGCGCTCGGCCTCGAAGGCTTGCCTGTCCCAATCGAGCGGAAGTCCGGCCTCGACCCATGCCTCGTAGGCCCTCCTTATGGGCTTGAGCTCCCTTTGGCCCCTCTCCAGCATCGAGATGTACTTCTCGCTGGTTCCCAATATGGACGCCGCCCTCACCTGGCTGACCCTCGCCGCGCGCCTGGCCGCCACGAGCCCCGAGGCGTCCTCGGGCCTCCTGACCTCGTGCGGGCGCATCAGCGCCCGGTACGCCTCCCTGGCCACGTAGCGCTTGAGGCACCTCATGACCTCCCTGTCGCTCTTCCCCCGCGCCCTGGCCCTCTCGGCGTACTCGGCGGTCTCGGGGTCGCGCATGACCCTCTGCCTCGCGATCTCGTGCAGAGCGCTGTTCGCCTGCCGGTCGCCGCCCCTGTTGAGCCTGTGCCTCACGGTCTTGCCGCTCGAGGCGGGGATGGGGCAGGCCCCGCATATCGCCGCGAACGACGCCTCGGAGCGCAGCCTGCCCGGGTTGTCCCCGGCCGCGACCGCGAGCTTGGCCGCGCTCACGGGCCCGCACCCGTACATCGCCAGCAGCGCGGGGCAGTTCTCCTCCAGGGACGCCTCGATCGCGCGCTCCATGTCGAGCGCCGCGTCGCGCGCCGCCGCCCACAGGTCCGCCAGCGCGCCGAGCGCGGCGCCCAGCGCGCCCTCGGCGCGCACGGAGGGGAGCTCCTCCATCAGCCTCGGCCCTCCCATGCCGCGGAACCTCGACCTGAGCCCTTCCGGCGCGGTGGTGAGCAGCGACCTCGCGGTGTTGATCGCCGAGGTCCGCGCCTTCACCGCCCCGGAGCGCGCCGCGAGCATGCAGCGCACCCCGTCGACCCACCCGTCCTGGCTCTTGGGGGTCCCGAGCCTTGAGCCGGACATCGCCGCGCGGGCGGCCCTCTCCGCGTCCGCCTCGTCGCACTTTCCCTGCCCCGGGCGCCTCCTCTGCATCCTCGCCGGGGAGAGCGCCTCGCGCACGGGCATCCCCAGCGACGCGAGGTGCCTGGTGAGGCCCGCCCCGTAGGACGACGTCCCCTCCATCGCGACGCAGGCCGGCTCCCCGGCCGCCGCGATCGCCCCGGCGAGCGCCTCGTAGCCCGCCGCGTCGGCGGGGAACCGGCGGGACAGGACCCTGCGGCCCCTCCAGTCGAGGACGCACAGCCAGTGCGAGTCGGCGTGGGTGTCGACCCCGCAGAAGACCGGCCCGCGGGCGTCGGGTATCGATTCGTTTTGCATGTCTCGCTCCGTTCTTTCCGTGCTCGCCTGGACCGGGCAGACGGCACACTGACGGGGCGCGATAGAATGCGGTTGTTCGGGTCCGCGGTATCGCTCCATGCTCCTATTAGGTCATGCGGCGGTCTCGGCTCGCCGCGGCCCGCGCGGGACACGTCAGGAAACGAGGGCAGCCCCATGGGCGCCAGCGGAATGTGGGGTCACCGCGCGGTCCGCATCTGATGGTGTCGACGTCAATGGTATACGGGTGCATCATCGACGTCTTCAATACAGAAAATATCAGTGCGGGATGTTTTGGAAAATAACCCAAAACCGGCCATGTGGGGTCCTTTGGAGTCACCCTTTAGGCGGAACTCTCCTAATTATTTGGATGAGTCGTTTACTTACTTGTACTGTTACCGTCTTCCCGCTCTTGTTGGGGTATGCTTTGTTCGTATGTAAACGTATGACATGTTGATGGGGGAGGGTGCTATGGCTCGCGAGAGTGCTCGTTCTAAGGATACGGCTAAGCCTGGCATCAAGGAAGTTGCGGCGGTGGCGGGGGTTTCGCCTACTACGGTATCTCGCGTGCTTAATAATCGCGGCTATATTAGCCAAGAGACCCGCGATAAGGTCCATGCCGCGATGAAGCGCATCAACTATACGCCCAACGATATCGCCCGTGCCATGCTCAACGGTCGCCTGAATCTTATCGGTATGATCGTCCCCTATGTCAGCAGTCCGTTTCATGCCCAAGTGGTTCAAGTCATTGAGCATACCCTGGCCGAAAACGGTTTTAAGATGCTGCTGTGCAATAGCGCCAATCGACCCGAGCTTGAGCGCTCTTATATCGACATGCTTCGACGCAATATGGTTGATGGCGTCATCGTCAACTCGCTTAATATCGGTGCCGAGGCGTATGCCGAGATGGGTTTGAGTCTGGTTGGTATCGACTGCGACCTTGGCGAGGCCTCTGTTCAGATTGCGAGCGACAGCTATAGTATCGGCGAACTTGCCACGCGTCGCCTGATCGATGACGGGTGTTCGCGCATCCTGTGCCTGCGCAGCAATAGCCGCATGCGCATGCCTGCCAATAAGCGTACCGATGCCTACCTCGATGTTGTTGAGCAGGCCGGTTTGCCCGCGCTTGTCCGTGAGGTCGAGTTCGTTAAGCCCGACGACGAAAAGAGCGCGGTCGTTGCGAAGATCCTCGATGAGAACCCCGATATTGACGGCATCTTTGCGGGAGACGACACGATGGCGGCTATCTGTCTTAACGTGATGAAGCAGCGCGGCTTGAGCGCTCCGGGCGATATTAAGGTCGTGGGCGCGGATGGTGCCCGCCGCACTATGACGTTTATGCCTGACTTAACAACCGTTCGCCAAGATATCGATCGCATCGGAGAGCTCGCGGCGCAATCCATCATTGCTCTTATTAACGGCGAAAAGCCCGAATCGAATATCAAGCTCCCCGTTGAACTCATTGAGGGTAAAACCGCGTAGTTCATCCCGTGCCAAAAGAATTCCTCAAACACCTCTGATGACCGTTCGCCGGCATATGTCAACCGTTTGCCGACGACTGGAACTGCGAAAAGACGTATTGGTGTGAAAACGTTTGACATATGAAAACGATTGACATATCTTGCAGTTGTACCGAGTTAGTATCTCGTGAGAAAGGAAGTCTCGGATGCACAAGGTGTATTACCAGCCTGAGGGAATTTGGGTAGGCGACATCATGCCGTACGGCGAGGACGGCACGTTCTATCTCTATCATCAGCGTGACACGCGAAACCCCGGACCTTTCGGAGAGCCGTTTGGCTGGGCACTCGCGACAACCAAGGACTTCGTCAATTACAAAGACTTTGGCGAGAGCCTTGAGCGTGGCGGCGACGAGGAAGTCGACCAGTATGTTTATGCCGGCACGGTGTTTAAGGTGGGCGACAAGTACCATGCGCTCTACACTGGTTGCAATCGCGATAAGGTCAAGGCACGCTTGATGAAGCAGGTTCTTCTTCACGCAACGAGTGACGACGCCGTCAAGTGGGAGAAGAACATCGCCGAGACGCTGCTTCCGCCCCAGGAGGGTTACGATGACCGCAACTGGCGCGATCCCTTTGTGCTTTGGGATGAGGAGAACGAAGAGTACATGCTCATCCTCGGCACGCGTGTGGGCGAGGACAAGCGTCTGATGACCGGTCGTCTGGTCAAGTTCACCTCCAAGGACCTGGATACCTGGGAGTTCCAGGGCGACTGGTGGAATCCGGGCCTGTACACCATGTTCGAAATGCCTGATCTCTTTAAGATGGGCGACTGGTGGTATCTGGTGTTCTCCGAGTACAGTGATGGCAACAAGACCCGTTACCGCATGTCTCGCTCTATCAGCGGTCCTTGGATCACTCCTGCGGACGATTCCTTCGATGGCCGCGCGTACTATGCCGCGCGTACCGCATTTGATGGCGAGCGCCGCGTTCTCTTTGGTTGGGTTCCTACGCGTGACGAGGGCGGCGACCCCAGCTCTTACCTGTGGGGTGGCACCTTTATGCCTCTCGAGATCGTTCAGCGTGCCGACGGAACGCTCGGCACCAAGCTCCCTGACAGCATGCTTGGCGCCTTTGGCGAGGCTAAGGCAGTCGAGGCCTTTGAGCTTTCCTGCGAGTCGGGCAAGGTCGAGCAGGTGCTCGCCGCGGATGCCGGTTCCACCTATATGCTCGATGCCGACATCGAGCTCGCCGGTGACGCTGCCGGCTTCTCGGTGAAGCTTGCCGAGGACGCCGAGTCCGGTCTTGCCTATGAGTTCCGCGCCAACCTGCGTGAGGGCAAGCTCGAGTTTACGGCGGCCCCCCAGTATCCGTGGTTCCAGGTCAACAACATGGGCCTCGAGCGTCCGTTGTTCTTTAAGGGCGAGGGCACTCATCATGTGCGCCTGGTCGTTGACGACGATATCGCGACCATCTTTGTCGATGATGTTGCGCTTAACGCGCGCTTCTGCAATAAGCAGGGCCAGGGTGTGGCACTGACGGTCACCGACGGTACGCTCAAGTGCGCAAATGCAACGATCGCGTCTCTGTAATGGCATCAAAACGTTTTATGATTTCGTAAGGGAATGGAGAGGAACATGGACTACAAAGTAGTGTCTCAGCAAGTCGTCGATAACGTCGGCGGTCTGGAGAACATCGAGGGCGCCACGCATTGCGTTACGCGTCTGCGTCTGGTGCTCAAGGATACGAGCAAGTACAACAAGGCCGAGCTCGAGAACATCGATGGCGTCAAGGGCGTGCTGTACAACAGCGGCCAGCTCATGATCATCTTCGGTACCGGTACCGTCAACAAGGTCTACGATGAGTTTATGGCTCTGACGGGCGTTAAGGAGATCAGCGCTTCCGAGGTCAAGGGCGCCGAGGCGGACAAGAAGGGCAAGTTCTTCTCGGTCCTCAAGGTATTCTCGGATATCTTTATCCCCATCATTCCCGCTTTCGTCGGCGCTGCTATCATCATCGGCCTTAAGTCGCTGATCGTTGCCAACGGCCTCTTTGGCATGGAGGGCAGCCTTGCCGACCACAGCGAGTTCCTCAAGAACCTCGCAAGCTTCTTTGCCATTATCGCCACCACGTTTGACTACCTGCCTGTCCTGGTTATGTACAGCGCGGTGAAGCGTTTTGGCGGTAACCCGATTCTGGGCATCCTCGTCGGTATCGTCATGGTTCACCCGAGCCTTATGAACCGTAACGCGTTCGTTATGGATCCGTCGGGTGCTGAGTACTGGAACTTTGGTCCGCTCTCCATCCCCATGGTTGCTTTCCAGGGCGGCGTGTTCCCTGCAATCCTGACTGCCTGGTTTATGGCCAAGGTCGAAAAGATTGCCCAGAAGTACATCCCCGAGGTCGTCTCGTTTGTCTTTGTCCCGACCGTTACCCTGATTCTTGCTAACGTTGCCCTGTTCACCGTGTTCGGCCCGCTCGGCAACCTGATCGGCGACGTCCTCGCTGGCGTAATCGATGTCCTGTACAACAGGATGGGCGTCTTTGGCGCCTTTGTCTTTGCCGCGTTCCTGCAGCCGCTCGTCGTTACCGGTACGCATCAGTTCATCCAGGGTATTGAGGCCAACCTCGTTGCCACGACTGGCTTCAACTACATCCAGGCAATCTGGTCGGTTTCCATCATCGCCCAGGGCGGTGGCGCCATCGGCATGTACCTCATTCACAAGAAGCATTCCAAAGAGCGCAACATCTGCATGTCGTCCTTTATCCCGACGCTGGTCGGTATCTCCGAGCCCGCAATCTTTGCTGCAAACATGCGCTACTCGATCATCCCGTTCATCTGCGCTTGCATCGGTGCAGGCTGCGGCGGTGCCTTCGTGAAGCTCTTTGAGGTGCGCGCCATCGGTCAGGGTCTGACCGGCGTGCTTGGCCTGCTCATCGTCACGCCCGAGACGCTCGTGTGGTATGTGGCTGGCAATCTCATCGCCTTTATCGTGCCGATCGTCTTGATCTTTGCCTACAACAAGGCAAAGGGCGTGCCGACCACTGATGAAGAGGGCGCTGGTGCTGGCTTCGATGTCAGCTTCTAGTTGAGCCGTTCAGCGTAATCTGAGGATAAGTCCATTTGGGGAAGGGCGTTCGACTCGTGTGAGTCGAGCGTCCTTCCCCATAGACGAGAAAGTCAACGGCGATGTTTAATCAAAAAAATAAGGTGACACGCGCGGACTATGAGCAGTGGCGTGCCGGACAGGATGAGACGGCGGGTCGCATCGCGTCCGACCCCGATAGGCTCCTGTTCCATGTGGAGCCTGAGCTTGGCTGGCTCAACGACCCCAACGGTTTGGTGCAGATCGGTGATACGTATCACATCTATCACCAATACGATCCATTCGATGCTGCGCATGGCGGTCCAGTGATTTGGAATCATCTGACAACAAAGGATTTTGTGACGTACGAGAATCGCGGCCCTGTGCTGTTCCCCGATTCCGATTTGGATTCGAGCGGAGCGTATTCTGGTTCTGCCTTTGTACACGACGGCAAGATTCACTACTTCTATACCGGCAACGTCAAGCATTTTGACCGCGATGATTACGACTACGTGTTGACGGGCCGTGAGCAAAACCAGATTCATGTGGTTGCCGAGAACCCCGACGAATTGGGCGAGAAGCGCATAGCTGTTGGGCCGGTCGATTACCCCGACGATATCGGTACGCACGTGCGTGATCCCAAAATCCTTGAACACGATGGTATCTACTACATGGTTCTGGGCGCTCGTACGAAAGACGACCGCGGCTGCGTGCTTGTCTATACCTCGAGCGATCTAGAGGACTGGAGCTATGCGACGCGCATTGAGTTGGGCGAGAAGTTTGGCTTTATGTGGGAGTGCCCCGATCTGTTTGAGCTCGATGGTGAGCTTATTCTCGTTTGCTGTCCGCAGGGTGTGTCCGCCGATGGATGGCGTTACCGCAATCCGCACCAGTGCGTGTGGTTTCCCATCGAGGCCGATTGGGAGGCGCCGAGTTTTAAGATCGCCGGGCAGGGCATGCCCCCGATGGTCGATGCCGGCTTTGATTTCTACGCACCGCAGTCTTTTGAGGATGCTGCGGGTCGGCGTTTGATGATCGGGTGGTCGGGTTGCCCCGATGCGACGGCAAAAAGCCCGACGGTGGCACGCGGGTGGCAGTGCGCGTTGACGGTGCCGAGAGAACTGAGCATGCGCGATGGTAAGCTCTGTCAGCAGCCGGTGCACGAGATTGAGAGGATGCGCGGCGACTGCGTTTGCGCGACAGGCGGTGAAACCGTTGAGGAGCCGGGCCGCCTGTTTGATCTTGTGGTTTCCTGTGAGGGCGCCCAGGTGATCGAGCTCGAAATCCGCAAGGGTGTCTTTGTGCGCTATGCAGACGGGATGCTTACCCTCGACATGGGTGACGAAGGCTATGGGCGCGACCAGAGGTCGATCGAGCTCAGCGAGCTTCGCGACCTGCGCGTGCTTTCGGACACTACGATGGTCGAGATTTTTGCAAATGGCGGCGAGGCGGCACTTACGAGCCGTACCTATTCGCCGGCGGTTCCGGCGATGGGGTTGCATGCCGAGGGTGCGGCGTCGATGGATTTCTACCGCCTCGCGCATTAACCGTGTGTGGAGCGCGATTGGACTTGCTGGGCGGAATGTGTCGCAGTTGCTGCAGCGAACTACCGTTCATCGCGTATAGCTACCGTTTGCGGAATAAGTAACACTCCTTAATAAACCGTGTAGAATCTCAGATAAGCACGGAGTTTTCCAGGGAGACGCTGTCCTTTGTTGTGTGCAAGGGGCGGCGTCTCTTTGGCGCTTGGACGCCGTTGTGCAACAGTGCGGCGGTGCGTGCCATGTATTGAAAAGCCAATGTCGAGATGGGTCGTGATATTAATGGGCAAGTACGTAATCGTGGTCGAGTCTGGGTCGGATGTGACGCCGGAGCTCTGCGAGCGCTACGGCATCGTGCACGTGCCCATGCATGTCACGATTGGTGACGAGACCGTCGAGGACGGCTCGATCGATCCGCTCGAGATTTATTCGCGCTGCAATGAGTTTGGCGTGATGCCCAAGACCAGTGGCTGCGCGCCTGCGGATTTTGCTCACGTGTACGACCGCATTCACGCTGAGCAGCCCGACGCGACTATTTTGCATCTTGCATATTCCGAGGCCACGACCTGTTCGCATCAGTCCTCAAAGATTGCGGCCCAGGGGCGCGACTACGTGTTCTCCATGGACACGCGCTTTGTCTCGGTAGGCCAGTCGCTTGTTGTCGTCGAGACCGCCAAATACATCGAGGCTCACCCCGATGCCACCGTCGACGAGATCTTCGCCTTCGCGAACTCCGTCATGGACCGCGTGCTGTTGGGCTTTGTTCCTACGGACCTTGCCTTCCTTAAGGCGGGCGGTCGCTTGTCCAACGTCGCGTTCCTGGGCGCCCATCTGCTCAAGATTAAGCCCTGCATTGAGGTAACGGGCGGCAAGTTCGTGGCAACCAAGAAGTTCCGCGGCTCTATGCTCAAGTGCGCCCGCGCCTTTATTGATCACATGGTTGCCAAGGGCGAGATTGACTACTCGCACATTGGCCTGGCGTATTCGGTAGGTCTTTCCGAGGAGCTGCGCGACGACATGGAAGTCTATGCACACGATCTTGGCTTTAAGGACATTACCTGGACTCAGGTCGGCGGCGTCATCTCGAGCCATTGCGGCCCGACCGCCTTCGGCGCGGTGCTCACGCTTAAGGCGTAAGGCCTGGAGTCTATCGATTTCTATTGCCTCGGCGGTGGGCGGGTTGCGATAACCCTCCCGCCGCTTTTGCGTGGAGTCAAATAGGACGACCTAATTGACCTCTAAACCGTTTCGCCATCATATGTATGGGCTAGAATGGCTCTGGCATTTATGTAACTAAAACCAATGAGAGGCAAGGTAGCGGGAATGGCTGAGATGACGCTCGAGGGTGTGGACGCTCGTCCCGAGGACTCCGCGTTTGCCCTGGGCCGCGTACATTCGATCGAGACGATGGGTACGGTTGACGGTCCCGGCATCCGCTTCGTAGTGTTTGTCCAAGGCTGTCCCATGCGCTGCGCGTATTGCCACAATCCCGATACCTGGTCGGTTAACGGCGGCACCATGGTGACCGTCGAGCATCTGATGGACGAGTTCCAGAGCAACCATGAGTTTTACCGCAGCGGTGGCATTACCGTTTCGGGCGGCGAGCCGCTTCTGCAGCCCGAGTTTTTGGCCGACCTGTTCCGTGCAATGCACAACAACCCCGATGGTCGTGTGCATACCTGCCTGGATAGCTGTGGCTACGCCTTCGACCCTCAGCATCCCGAGAAGTTCGATGCCGTGCTCAACGAGACCGACATGGTACTGCTCGATATTAAGCATGCCGACCCGGTCGAGCATAAAAAGCTGACCGGTTGTGATCCCGCACGCATCCTGGCGTTTGGCGATGAGCTTGCACGTCGCAATATCAAGGTCGTTATCCGCCACGTGGTTGTGCCGGGCATTACCGACACGGCGGAGGAGTGCGAGAAGCTCGGTCGCCTCATCGCTCCATGGCACAACGTGGTGGGCCTGGAAATGCTGCCGTATCACACGATGGGTGTCGTCAAGTACGAGCAACTGGGCATTCCCTATAAGCTCGAGGGCGTGCCCCAGATGGATACCGCGCGCATGCCCGAGCTGCGCAATGCCGTTATGGCCGGTATGAAAAAGCGCCGTGCGGAGCTCAAAAACGCTATCGGATAGCATGCCATAGCCCTCATATCCCCTCGTTCCCAGCTGAGTTGCGGTGGAATAGTTCTTGTTTTTAGGCCCATGTCGCCCAAACAGGAACCATTTCACCGCAACTTCGTTTTGGGTAGAGATGCGCAACAGAATCGTGCCATTTGGATAAATACGCTTGTGGTTTCTTTAAAGACACCTTAAACGCTGCTGAATATCTTTGGAAAGAAATGCCTGCTCGGTATCATGCTGCTCGTATATAAACGGTGGCAGTCAGGAGACCACGTGCGAAACATCGCATCGCGGGACGAGTATGTGCCGCAGCATGGCAGCAGATATAAGACGAAGGGCACGTCTTCGCGTGGCCTTGCCGGCGCTCGCATCCGCGTGAGGAAGATTGCCGCTATTGGGATGCTAACGTCGGCGGTTATTATCCTCGGAATTACCGTTAAAACCTACGCCTCGGAGCGAACGGGGCGCCCAGATGCGTCAACGGTACAGCTGCAAAACGAGAAGGTTTCAAAGTCCAAAGCGTCGGCAGATCAAGCTCTGTCGACGGCAGATCTCAAGACGAGACTTTCGAAGGCGGACTTCAACGATATCCCTTCGGGTGATACCGTTCGGACCTTCTCGTTGGTGGATAACAAGACTCCTGCCTTGGAGGATGAGAGCCTTGCCTCGCTCCAGGATGCCCTGTGTCGGGCGCAGGAGCTGGGCGACGTGGGTGTAGTGTTCTACGACCTATCGAGTGGTAGGGGCGTGACGTATAACGCCGATGTTGAGGTGTATGGAGCGAGCAGTTATAAGGCGCTGTATGCACTCTATATTTGCGAGATGTTGGTCGAATCGGGGCAGGTGTCGCTCGATGGGCCTTTAGCCACGTATGGTGGTTACAGCATGGGCTGGCAGACAGTGCGTGACCTTATCGAGGCCGCGGTCGTCAACTCGGACAACGATTCGTTTATCGCGTTACGCGCGGCGTTTGACCATGATGGCTATGAGGATTGGATTGCCAATCTGGGTGTTGATGACGAAACGGCACTGAATCCGATGAGTGATTTTCCGACCTACTGCCCGCGCACTTCTGCGAGGTTATGGCGTGAGATGAGCGAGTATCTGAGCATGGATACCGAGACTTCACAGTGGTTGTCGGGCCTTCTGGCATCAACATCGCGCTCGTTTATTCGCGATGGCATTGCGGACGATCAGGTCTTGGTGCGCAACAAGGCAGGCTGGATTAGCGAGGATGGTTACTACTCGACATGCGATGCGGGCCTTATCGACATCGATGGCTGTACCTATGTCATGGGTATCATGACATCGATGCCGTGGAGCGACCGCTCGAGCGAGGTTACGGCCGCGATTGCAAAGGCTCTGTTTGATACGCGAGCTGCACTGGCTTAGCGTGTTCGTTTGACGAGGTCAAACAAAATGCTGGTACCATACCGTGGTTGAGAATTTCGAATAGGTTTGGGGAATGGCATGGCTACCATTGCGATTATCGGTGCGCTCGAAAAAGAGATCATGCAGATTAAGGAAGAGCTGAGCGACGTTTGCGAGGCACGGGAGGCAGGCTTGACCGTTGTGAGCGGTGAGCTCGACGGCCTGACAGTTGTCGCCACAACGGCGGGCATGGGCACGGTGAACGCCGCCGCTGCAACACAGCACCTCATTAGCAAGTATGCTCCGCAGGCTGTTGTGTTTTCGGGCATTGCGGGCGGTTTGAACCCCAAGCTCCATATCGACGACGTGGTCATTGGCAAACGCCTGCGCTATCTGGATACCGATACCGCGCTTATCGCCGAGTCCGCACCGGGGCTCGAGGAGTTTGGCTCGACGCCCGCGCTGGTCGATATTGCCGCCGAAGTGCTTGCTGAGCGTGGGTTTGTTGACGCTTCGACAAATGCAGTCGCTTCGAATGAGGGCACCAAGCAGTTCCTGGTCGGCACGATTGCCACGGGTAACCGCTTTGTGACGGGCGCCACCATGCGCAACGACGCTATCGAGGCGACGCATGCCGATTGTGTCGGCATGGAGGGCGCGGCAATTGCCCATGTCGCAACCAAAAATGGTGTCGATTGCCTGGTGTTGCGCGCTATCAGCGATAATTGTGACGAGGCGTACGATGCAATTTGCGAGCGCGAGTTCGATCTGTTCGAGTACGCGCGTGTCGCAAGTGACATCACGCTCGATATCGTCCGCCGCATTGCCGCTGCGCAATAGCGCGTCTATTTGTAAGAACCTACGACCAAGGAGTGTCCATGGCCGATTCCATTAACTATCAGCTTGCCAAGTTCGTCGCCAGCTACGGCAAGGTTTCGCAGATCCCCGAGTCCACCTGCCCCGAGGTGAGCTTTGTCGGCCGCTCCAACGTGGGCAAGTCGTCCATCATGAACAAGCTCTTTGGCCGCAAGAACCTGGTCAAGGTTTCCAGTACGCCGGGCAAGACGAGCAACATCAACTTCTTTGAGGCCGATGACGTGCATTTCGTGGACCTGCCGGGTTACGGTTTCGCCCGTCGCTCCAAGGCCGAGCGCGACCGCTGGGGCCGCCTGATGGAGCGTTACTTCGCCGAGGAGGGGCTCATTACCCTGGGCGTGCTGATCGTGGATGCGCGGCACAAGCCCACCGCCGATGACGTGACCATGTGCGACTGGTTCAAGGGCACCGGCTGCCCGGTCATTGTCGTGGCCAACAAGCTGGACAAGCTGAAAAAGAGCGAGATGGCCGCCCGC